>JAZBOU010000209.1:0-28187 GCA_036351275.1 Bacteroidales bacterium | reverse complement strand
AGTGGTTGGTTTTATATGTATCTAATATTTCGTTATATTTACAAGAAGTTTGATGTATTGAAATATATGGTCATGAAAAGCAAGATTCTGGGTTTTCTCTTAGCATTCGTTGGCTCTCAGGTAATGGTTTTTGGACAACTGAACCCTGTTAATGATTTGTATTATGAACAGACCTATTGGTTTATGAATAGTAATTGCCCGGCATATAACTGCTTTGAAATTTCATGGTCCCAACCGGATCCTTCAAATGATACCCTTCTGGGGTACAAAGTATTTAAGGGTGGGGTATTTTGGACTTATACAGAGGAGACAGATGTTACCTGCTCAGGTTATTCGCCATGTGAATACCCGGATTTTTTTGATGACATACCCTTTTGGATTACCATTAAAGCTGTTTATAATAATGATTCCCTAATGTCTATTGCAAATGACTCTGTAGAAGTAATTGACATAGCAATTACGATTGAAGAATTTGATCCTAAAGAAATTGTTGTCCTGAAAAATCCAATTTCAGCTGGAGAAAATATTTCAATCCTAATTCCTGATACCGGACCCAATTCCCTGGTCGTTAAGATATATTCACTCGGAGGCCAGGTTCTCAAAGACACTGAAATCAATGATCATAATGGTGGATTATTACATTTCTCTTCAACCAACTTAAATCCAGGGATTTATATAATCAATATCTTGACAAATAATAGATTAGCTAATAGAAAGATATTGATTAAATGATTGCTCGACTGTATTTATTGAGCCAACTCTAAGTACTCTAAGTACCTCATGAACTTATTGTCCCTCGACTCCGCTCGGGATGACAATCATAATAATCATTGGCAAGGTTCTCGACTCCGCTCGAACCAATTCCAAGTGCTCTGAGTACTCAATGAATTTAATGAACTCAATGAATTCCTATCTTTGAAGCATGATAACCTTCCCCAATGCCAAAATCAACCTCGGTCTGCATGTGATCCGGAAACGTGATGACGGTTTTCATGATATTGAAACCGTTTTTTATCCGATAAAAATGCACGACAGCCTGGAGATCATGCCGGCAGCGGAGCATTCTTTGAAGCTCTATGGCCCGGTTTTGCCACGTGGGGAAAACCTGGTGACAAAAGCGTACCGGCTGCTATATGAGAAATATGATATTCCACCCATCGATGTTCATCTCCTTAAACATATTCCAACAGGTTCCGGGCTGGGTGGTGGTTCGTCGGATGCCGCCTTCACCCTGCTCATGCTGAATGAAATGTTTGAACTGGGGATCAGTACTTCCGGGCTGAAAAAGCATGCCGCCCTGCTGGGCAGCGACTGCACTTTCTTTATCGAAAATAAGCCGGCCATCGCAAGCGGAAGGGGAGAGATCCTTGACTGCATAGAGCTGGACCTTTCCGGGTACCGCATCGAACTGTCCCATCCGGGCATCCATGTATCCACCCCTGAAGCCTATGCCATGGTCAGGCCGGTTGATCACCGCCCTTCGTTGCGCGAGATCATCCATCAGCCGATAGCGGAATGGAAAGAAAATCTCCTGAACGATTTCGAAGAACCGGTCTTTAAGAAATACCCTGCCATCCGCGCCGCGAAAGAAGAATTGTATGCCCAAGGAGCGATATATGCGGCTATGAGCGGGAGTGGGTCGTCAGTTTTTGGTTTATTCCCCAAATGATCGTGTTTTTGAGTGATTATATCCTAATGATTAGTTGCTTAGTAGCGATTGGTATTGATGACCTATGAATATTGAATGACTCGAATCTCATCAATAACAATCTTCATTAATAACTTGGATCTAATCATTAATCTCTCCTCGGCTTATTTCTGTGCCGTAAACAACAGCCCGATCCCGATGGCAGCGAAGATCAGGTTGGGTATCCAGGCGGCCAGGAAAGGGGAAAGGTCGCCAAATGTGGCGAATACCATGCTCACCTGCATAAAAAGAATATACGTAAATGTAAGCCCGATGCCCAGTCCCAGGTGCATGCCGATTCCGCCCCTCATCTTGCGGCTGGATAGGGTCACCCCGATAAGGGTCAGGACAATGGTTGCAAAAGGCCCCGCTATGCGCTTATGTCGCTCCACATCGTATTCCTTGGCTTTTACCGATCCTTTCAGGCGTTCCTCCTTGATGCGCTCGCGCAGCTCCCAGTAGTTCATCTCCTCGAAATCCTCTTTCTTTTCGTAGAGGTCGTCGGGCTTGAGGTTGAACAGGGTATCGAGCTGGTTGCCGCGCCGCATGCTTTCTGCCACATCCCCGATCTCCCGGATCACGTAATTATTGATGTTCCACTGACCCTGTATGCTGTCCCAGCTTAAACGGTCGCCCTGCATCTTGTATATCATCTTGTTGCCATCGAACTTTTCCAGGCTGAACCTGATCCCCGTGTTGGTCGAGCTGTTGAAATTCTCAAGATATACATAGGTCTGTTCCCCTATCTTGAGATGGATGTTACGCTCTTTCTCCCTTTCAAGGTTTTCCATGTACTTATCCTTGAACTCCCGCCGCTTTATGTTGGTCTTTGGGATAAGGAAATTGCCAAGATAGAACGACATCAGGGCCAGGAAAACAGCCGAAATGAAATACGGCCGCAGCATACGGTAATAGCTCACACCCCCGCTGAGCATGGCCACGATCTCAGTGTTCGATGCCATCTTGGAAGTGAAGAAGATCACCGAGATAAAGGTGAAAAGGTAAACAAAGAGGTTAATAAAATAGGGAATGAAATTCAGGTAGTAATCGAAGATGATCTCCCTCAGGGGAGCATCCTGGTCCAGGAATTCGTCAATGTTCTCCGATATGTCGAAGATGATCACGATCACGATCAGCAGGCTGATGGCGTAAAAGAAGGTCCCGAGGAACTTTTTGATGATATATATGTCGAGTATCTTCAGTTTCATCCCTGCCTAAAGCCTTGTTGTTACTTTCCGTACCATCTGGTCTTTCCAGCTGCTGAAGGTGCCGGCAATGATCCGTTCCCTGGCTTCCCCTGCAAGCCAGAGGTAAAATGCCAGGTTGTGCAGGCTGGCGATCATGCCCCCCAGCACTTCCCCACTTTTGAAAAGGTGACGGACATAGGCCTTCGTATATTGCCTGTCGACAAAAGAGGTGCCTTCTTCATCCAGTGGTGAGAAGTCGTCTTTCCATTTATTGTTGAGCATATTCATGAAGCCGTCGCGGGTGAATATCATGCCATTCCTTCCATTTCGGGTGGGCATAACGCAGTCGAACATATCAACCCCCAGCGCTATGCTTTCGAGGATATTGGCCGGCGTGCCCACTCCCATAAGATAACGCGGCCTGTCGTGGGGTAGTATATCGCATACCAGCTCCGTCATCTCATACATCATCTCATGAGGTTCTCCTACCGAGAGCCCTCCGATAGCGTTGCCGTCGGCCTCAAATGAGCTGACCGCCTCGGCCGATTTTTTCCTCAGGTCGGGGTACACGCTGCCCTGCACGATAGGAAAGAGGGCCTGCTCATAACCATAGAGAGGCCCGGTGCTGTTGAAACGATCGAAGCATCGCTGCAGCCAGCGATGGGTGATCTCCATGGAGTTCCTGGCATAATCCTTCTCACAGGGGTAGGGCGTGCATTCATCAAAGGCCATGATGATATCGGCCCCGATCTTCCGCTGTATATCCACCACGTTTTCAGGTGTGAACTGGTGTTTCGAACCGTCAATATGCGACTGGAAGGTGACTCCTTCCTCCTTGAGCTTGCGTATCTCGGTGAGGGAATATACCTGGTATCCCCCGCTGTCGGTGAGCAGGGGTTTGTCCCAGCCGATGAACCTGTGCAGCCCGCCTGCCTGCCTGATAATATCAACTCCCGGCCGAAGGTAGAGATGGTAAGTGTTTCCGAGTATGATCTGCGCCTTCACGTCGTCGACAAGGTGAGGCAGATGCACGGCCTTTACATTGGCTGCAGTACCCACCGGCATGAAGATGGGGGTCTGTACCTTTCCGTGTGCCGTTTCCAGTGTGCCTGCCCTCGCCGAAGAGGCCCTGTCCGTGCTTTGAATTATAAACTTCATAGTGTTTATAAAAAATCGTTCAAAGATAGTTTTAATTCGGGAAGATTGGATAATTTCGCCCAAACGCAGAACGGATGCAGCTACCCTATTTTCCCCAGGATATCCTTGAGCAGGTGCTCATCATGCTGTACTTTCTCGCTTTCCTCATCCAGATGATCTATTTCTGGTTTATTTTCAGTAAGCTGGCTTTTTTCAGGCAACAAGAAGAGGATGAATCGGGCGAGGCGGTCTCAGTGGTCATCTCCGCACGAAACGAATACGCCAACCTGAAAAAGAACCTGCCGCTCATCCTTGAACAGGAGTACCCTGATTTTGAGGTAGTAGTGGTAAACGATAACTCTCAGGACGACTCGCTGGAGCTGCTCGAGGAGATGGCACGTTCCGATTCCCGCCTGAAGATCGTCAACCTCAGCCAGGAGCTTAACTTCTTCAGGGGGAAGAAATTTCCACTTTCACTGGGTATCAAATCGGCTAAAAACGATATTATCCTCTTAACCGATGCCGACTGCCGGCCTTCTTCCGGCCGGTGGATACGGAACATGGCATCGCGCTTCAGAGGTGAGACCGAGATCGTGTTGGGCTATGGTGCCTATGAGCCCGGAGGAGGCCTTCTTAACCTGCTCATCCGCCATGAAACCCTCTGGGTGGCGATACAGTACCTGTCGTATGCACTCATTGGCCGAACGTATATGGGGGTTGGCCGAAACATGGCTTACCGCAAAAGGGTGTTTATCGAAAACAAGGGATTTTCGGCGCATTATACGGTGGCTTCCGGCGATGACGACCTTTTTATTAACAGGGTTGCAACCCCTAAGAACGTAGCTGTAGAGGTCGGGCATGGCAGCCATACCATATCGGTGCCCGAAACCTCATTTGGAAAATGGTTCAGGCAGAAACGCAGGCACCTGAGTACCTGGAAATACTACGGGGGCGTGTTCAAGCGCATGCTGGGTACCTGGTCGGCCAGCCAGTTTGCATTCTGGGCCCTTTTTGCCCTGCTTATGGTACTCGGGTTTAATTATATTGTTGTGGGAGGAGTCTTTGTGCTGCGCCTTGTTAGTTATTTGTTAATTACTAAATTGAGCATGAACAAGCTGAATGAAAGAAATTTATTCGTATTTTCGCTAGTAGCGGAATTGTTCCTGATCATATTCTATCCGTTGGTCAGCCTGGTGAATATGCTCAGCAAACCCGATAAATGGAAGTAAATCCAAATCTCACCGACAAGGCCATGCGTGATTTTCAGCTGGTGCAGGCCGCCATAAAAGATGGCGACCAGCGTGCCTATGCCGCGCTGATGAACAATTACCGCGATTCCCTCTATTTTATGCTGCTGAAGATGACCAACAATGCCAACGATGCCGACGATCTGACCATTGAGGCATTTGGCAAGGCATTTAAGAAGCTTGAGCAGTACACGCCTGATTATGCCTTCAGCACCTGGCTGTTCAAGATCGCTTCCAACAACTGCATCGACTTTATGCGCAAGAAAAAGAAGCGAACCTTCTCCATGGATCAGAGCCCTGATGGGGAAGAGGGTAACGAACTGGCCAATTATTTGCCATCTGACGGTCCAGATCCCGAAGAAAATGTGATGAAGAAAGAGAAAATGGGATTGATGCGCGAGGTGGTTGAAAAGCTAAAACCCCATTATCGCCAGTTGATCGAGCTTCGGTATTTCAAGGAATATTCTTACGAAGAGATCGCTGCCGAACTCGATCTCCCGCTGGGTACGGTAAAAGCCCAGCTCTTCCGCGCCCGCGAGTTCATTTCCAATATCATGAAGAATATTCCGGAGAATTATTAATGGTTCGGATCACACCTTTTTACGTATTCCACCAGTTCTTTTCCGAAAGCTGAATCTATTTCCAGTAATTCGTAATCCATTTTCTGGTTGTTGAGGTACTGCAGCACCAGGTATGAACTTTCTTCGTCAGCAGGATGTATGCCGGCAAAGAAGAATCCCAGCTTTTCGAATTCTTCCGCCAGGAGTGCCGTGTAAGGATCGTGAAGGTTGAGGGTGAGATAAATGCTTTCATAGCGTTCAATGCAGAACTGCCTAAGGTCTTCCGTCACTTTCTTTACCGTATGTTCCCCGAAACGGTCTACCTGCATTCCCACTGTTACAAAGGCATGGTCGGGCTTCACCCTGATGATGCTGCGTTGGCCTTTGAGGTCGCTGATGCTGACCTGAGGTTTTTTCTCCTCCGGAACAAAACCGATATTGTTGAAAATGCGCAGGATCATATCCTTATGTTTTTCAGGAGGATAGATCACTGCACTTTCAGGGGGGAAAAGGTAGCGGTAAGTGATCATAATGCTTTCCCTCTGCTCTCTGCCTTCATGCAGATCTTTAAACTGGATCACCGTCCCTCTCGAAAGGAGCAGGCAGATGTCGTTCAGGCCATAGTGGTGGGATGCTTTCTGGGAGTATGGATGGGAAGTGACCGACATGGCATAAACGCCAAAGATGCCTTCTTTTTTTGCTTTTTCGATCAGGGCTTCCCAGAGGCGGTTCATGATGCCCATGCCACGGTAATTGGGATTACTGAAAGCAATGCCCAGCTCGGAATTCTTGAAGTTGTCGCCCCCTTTTTCCAGCGCGGCATGGCCGATGATCTCCCCGCTTTCCAGCCTTGCCACCATAGATATCATTTCCCCGCTCTGGTTTAAGCGTGCAACTTTTTCAGGATAATAGATGTTTTCGTAAGGGTAGGTGTAACCATATGCGTAATAAGCGAGCCTGGAAACTTCCACAGCTTCCTCCTCCTTCATCACATCGATAAAGTAAGGAGGTTTTTCATCTTTTTCTGGTCCGCTGATCTTTATCTCGGGACCATCGTCGATGATCTCTTTGATCGAGGCCATGGGAAGGTTTTTTTCAAGGATGATCTCGATGCCGGCATGGCCATGATTTATATAAGAATAAGCATCCATCACCTGGTTCACCAGGTAGTTTCCCAGCCCGCGGTCTTCCAGTTTTTCCACCAGGTCCTTCCTGCTGTAAACCGGGAACAAAGCCGGGTCAAAAGGGATGCCTTTCACCCAGATGCTGATGTGCAGCCCGAGGGATCGTTGTGTGAATACGATGTCGATATCTTCAAGCTGGCCCGGAGCGAAGGAGTGTTTGATGATGTTGCTCAGCACCTCTTCCAACGCAAGCTGTATCAGCCTGTTTTCGTGACTGCTGAAACCGACCTGCTCGGCAACCTTCTCTGCACAGGCCTGGGCCTCGGGGAGGTTTTCGATATCGTTCTGTATACTTAGCTTCGAATGATGCTTGTGCTTCATGTTGTAAGTTTTCGCTTGTCGATGATCTTGTGCAGCTTTCCGCTGCTTTCGATCTTGGTAAATTCTGAGGCATCAATGAGTTCAACCTTCAGTTCGATAAGGTCATCGTTGACGATCATATCGTAGAGGTAGTGATAATTATTCACCAGTGCATCATACACCTGTTTGCTACTGAGCCCGGCATCCTTGTTTATCCGCACCGCGATCATTTGTTTTTCAGCTTTTGTCGTATCCAGGATCAATTGAAGCTCATCGGCATAACCCAGCTTCGTGTCGAGGATCATTCTGAATTCATTGTAGTTGAAGAGGGGTCCCATCTTGAAAATATCGCCAAAACGCCCCAGCAGCTCAAATCTTGGAGACTTGCGGCCGCAGGCGCAGGGTTCCTCCACCCAGCGGCCCAGGTCGCCGATCTCATAGCGGAACAGGTCCTGCCCCTTTCTTGCCAGCGAGGTAAAGATCAGCCGCCCGGTCTCCCCTTTGTCGACCGGTTTATCCTCATCGATCTTAAAGATCTCGAGGTACTGTGTACGGCTCATCACATGGTGCACGCTGCCTTCGCAATGCGTACAGCTGTATCCCAGCGGGCCTGCGTCATTGCTGCCGTAAATGGCTGATTTGACTACCACTATGCCAAATTCTTTTTTATAGCGGTCCACCATGGCCGGGCTCATGTGTTCACCACCGTAAAAGATCTTTTTGACCCCGCCATATTCCTTGAGTTCCTTTGCGCAGGCATCGAAGAGCTGTGAGAAATAGAATGGCATTCCCAGAAGGGTGTCCACCCTGTTTTCGATGATGGTTTTAGCTACAGTGGCGTAATCACTGATCGCCGTCATGGGAAACTGCGTGGCTCCCATGCCTTCGAGTATGCTCCAGAAGCTGATGAAACCACCATAAAGCTCCCCGCTGAAGAAAAGATTCATGCAGCGGTCGTTTGCCGGATCAAGACCGGCAGCAAAAAGGGCTTCCGATGCCGCAAACATCTGCCTGTGGTAATCCTCGTATGTGTAAACTGCCATTTTGGGTTTCCCGCTGGTGCCGCCACTTTTAAAGAATAATTCCGAAAATTCATCCGCTACCTTCTTCTTAATGTAGTCGTCCTTGTGGAGCACAGGGGTGCCGTCGGGCAGGAATGGCTTTGGCTGCTCCAGCAGGTCGTCGAAGCTGCTGAGGCCATCGGTCAGATCGCCCAGTTGCAGGCATACACGGCGACAGTAGCGTTGCAGGGCATAAACGCCATCGTGCGGTTCGCCGGCATAACCATCGAGCATATGTCCGGGGCGTTTCACCCGTGTTACACCTGCCTGTACCAATGCTGTACTGAGTTCACCGAGTTCATCCAATTTGCAAGCCAGCCCGGCAGTTTGCAGGTAGGTGCGCAAAGGTCTCAGGGTGCTTACAATATTTTCTTTTGGCAAGGGTTTCACCCAGATGGTACGAAAGAGGGGCGAAGGCCGCAGTCCGGATTTGAAGTCGATCAGTATACGCCAACTTTTGTCGCTCGACTCGATTACTTCGGATTCACCCAAACTGGCACCCAGCTTAGTTACCTGAGTCACATTGGTGATCTCAGCCATCTCGGGTATGCTCATCTCCGCCAGGGGGAAGGTATTGGAAACTTTATCGAGTACTTTAGCAAAAGAATTGGCAAAGTCCAGCAGTTCGTCTTTGTTATCGGTTTCCAGGTAAAGGCATTGCGGACTGGAACATGCCTGCTGTTCGATCACGCAAATATCATAGGCAATGTTTTCCAGGCTGTGAATGTCATCCTTCATCTTATTACTTACATAGGAAAAACTGATGCGATGTCCCCAGTCGATAATACGTACGCCGGCGGGGGCCATTTTTTCGACCGAAGCAACGGCTTCTTCACCCCCCCAGGCTGCGATGCCATGGGCAACATTAAAGAGGCTGCTGAGCAAATCTTTTCGTGATGATGGGATCTGGAATGCATATACGAATGCATTGAGGGAGCCAGCGGGATCAGCATCCAGTATGCCTTTTAGCACCAGTTGCGGGAAATTTCCATTCTTGCTGCTGTTCTTCAGGATGTTGATATTTCCCGACATCAGGCCTTCCACAACACTCAGTGGTGCTACTGTCGGGGCATTTCCCGGAACGACATGCACCAGGATGCCAAGCGGGGCCCAGGCTTCGAAAGCATCCCCCGTGAAGTCGTTGCGATGAAGTACAAAAGGATTGCTGCTGCCAAGCTCCCGCTTTAGCTTCTGATCAAGAAAAACGGGGTCGAGAAAAGCAACGATCTCCCCTATGGTTTCGGCCGCTTTCTCCGCTGTATTACCGGCATCGGTGAGTGAGCGGATCAACTCTTCATTGTCGCCCTGCATGAGCTGCTCGCGGTAGCTGGCACAGGCCCTCAGCAATACTTCAGGATGCAAACGCAATTTTAGGTCCGGGGCAATGACTTTTCCCACACTGCCGGTTTTTTCTTCGAGCTCTTCCGTGCTGATCCAGTTCCCGCGCCAGAGGTGTTCTTTTATTTTATTCATAGGCTTTCTTTTTTAAGCAATTCGGCGGCCGAAACGGCACAGCTTTTATTCTTCGAAATGCCGGCCCGTCCTGCGATCTCAAACCAGGGGCTTTCAATCCCGCAACCGCATTCTTCGGCTCCATGCATAACGGCCAGGTCGCCCATCATCACGCTCACTGCCGGTACGGAGGTGATATAAGGAGTGGCGAAGCAGAGATAGCCGGGCTTGCCGTAGCCCAGCACCTCCAGGGTTTTTACATCACGGATGAAAGCCCTCGACCAGATAGGGATGTGCATGTGATGGTTTTCGCATTCGACATAAGGTACCGAATGTTCTACCGAGCCAAATCCGTCGCGGCATCGGTTATCCGGGATTCCCAGCTGGCCACCCAGCCTTCCGTACAGTTCCGGTTTGGAAAGCTGCTGGTCGGCATAGCCTTTCCAGCCACCTGCAAAAAATACCAGTGATTCAGGATGTAACCTTATGTCGGGAACGCCCAGCTTTCTCATCCGCTCAAGGATGAAGAATATAAAGGAAGGAAAACCGATGAGGCGGACAGGGATTTGCTCCTGTTCGTATTTTTTCAGCACTTCGATGCATCCGAAAAGATCGAATTCGTGTGTGCCATCACCGGTGAGTCGCAGCACATAGTTGATGTTTCGTGCAGGGGCATATTTGGTAAGGAACCTGCTGGTGTTGGTAGTGCCGCGGGTTGAACCTTCCTCCGGTTCATAATTGCTCACCAGGTAGTTGGTTTCGGTATCCGGGTTGAACCATCCGAAGTGATCATATACGAAGTCAACCATCCTCCTCCCGGAATGTATACTCCAGTGATCGAAGAACATCTGGCTTTTTTGCCCCATGGTGCCTGATGAAGTGAGGGTGATCTCGATATCTTTTTCATCCACCGAACGCACGCTGTGGGTTTTAAAAAAGTTGGCGTGGATGAAGGGGATCTTTATGATGTCATCTATGCTTTTCAGCTTATCCGGGCTGAATTCTTCCCTGTCGAGGAGGTTTTTATAAAATGCACATCGTCCATAATGCCACCGGATGATCTCACGCATGGCTTCAAGGAACAGTTTATCCATTTCCTTACTGCTACGGTATGGCTCCCGGATATCGCATAATTGCTGAACGGCTGCCAGGGCCACCGGATCAGGAACGCTGAGTTTTTCAAAATCAGGCATATTGTTGGTTATTTGAATCGATTGTCGATGATGCGTTTTATTTTGCCCGTGCGCGGATTCACGTCCAGCTCTTCGGGGCTGATCCATTCAATACTGATGGGATGTACGCCATGGATAGCTACCTCTTCTTCAAGTTCCGGTCGTTCGGCATAAATAGTTTGCAGCAACAGGTCTTCCCAGTGGGGGTCGGTTTTTGAGGGGTCTTCCAGCACGATGCGCAGGGTGAGTTTATCCAGCTTGCCGATATGGTCGATCACCATCTGGAAGTTGACGGCATGAAATACCCCTTTCATCTTATGCAGGATATTGTGGAAGTTGTCGACATACATACTTACCACGCCGATACGGGCACCTTCTTCCGAGCGCCCAAGGATCTTGAACTTCCTGTTCCGGCTTCCTTTTTCCTCTATCCATATGCCCTTGTCTCCGGCGGGGTAGCGGATGATGGGCATAAGCAAACGGGAAAGGTTGGTGGTGAGTATGCGGCCCTCCCGGCCGGGTTCTTCTATTGGTTCTCCGCTTTCTTCATCAACGATCTCAATGATGTTGTAGCCATCGAATACCCTGTGTTCATTAAAGCCGCATTCTTCATCGATAAAACCCAGAAGGCCGCCATCAACACTGGCATAACCCACCGAAAAGATACGGATGCCCGGGAATGCCTCCTGCATCAGCACCCGCTGGTCTTCATACATGGTCTCTCCACCGAAATAGACTTTTTCTATTGTCAGTCCCGTAATGCCTTCATTCCTGATATATTCCGTCAGGTTGATCAACTGGGTGGGAACTCCCAGGAGGGTATTGATCCTAAAATCTTTCAGTTCCCTGGCAATAAATTCCATGGGTGCCGCTCCCGAAATCGGGAACAGCATGACATCCACCGGGCAGCGCTGCAAACTGTCGTGGAGAAAGAGGAAGCTGCTATACAACTCACCTGCATAAAAAAGATTGGCGATGCGGTCACCTGTTTCAAGATCCCCTTCTGCCAGGTGTTGCCCGAAAGTGCCGGTCATAGTATCCCATTCTTCCCTGCTGTAAACCGAGAACTTGGGCTTTCCGGTAGTCCCTCCGCTTTTAAAGATGATGCCGTCTGTCATTTCTCCTGTGAGCAGGCGGTTGTCGGCAATGCTGTTATATTCCCAGAAATCTTTTTGCACAACGGGGGGAAGATCTTTTAACTTCCATCCTTTTTCAGGTATATCCGTGTAGAGTTCGCGGTAGTAGGATGAGAGTGAACGTGCCTGTGCCACGATGGTCTCAATGGGGTAGGTTTTCATGCTTTTTGAAAGATCAGTTTCCATTCAAAGATAAGAATTAGTTGTAATTTTGCCTTCCGTCAATCCAGGATAAAAAGAAAAATACAGGGAGAATGGAAAATACTGATTTTCAAAACAGCATACTGGAGGGTATCCCGGCTGAATTGCCTGCTAAAAGGGAATACGACCCGAATGTAAGCCATGCACCGTTACGAAAAGAAATTCTCGATGAGCGTGAGAAGAAACTGGCACTGAAGAATGCACTGCGTTATTTTGAAGCAAAACACCATACCGTGCTGGCACCGGAGTTTGCAGAGGAACTTGAAAAATACGGGCGAATCTATATGTACCGATTCAGGCCCACCTATGATATGAAGGCCAGGCCCATCCATGAATACCCTGCCAGGTCGAAGCAGGCGGCTGCCATTATGCTGATGATCCAGAACAACCTGGACCCGGCCGTGGCGCAGCATCCGCACGAGCTTATCACTTACGGTGGCAACGGGGCTGTTTTCCAGAACTGGGCGCAATACCTGCTTACCATGAAATATTTGGCCGAGATGACCGACGAGCAGACCCTGGCCATGTATTCAGGCCACCCGCTCGGGCTGTTCCCTTCTCACAAGGATGCTCCGCGAGTGGTGGTTACCAATGGCATGGTGATCCCCAACTACTCCAGCCCCGACCACTGGGAAAAATTCAATGCCCTGGGTGTGTCGCAATACGGGCAGATGACCGCGGGCTCGTATATGTACATTGGCCCGCAGGGCATCGTGCATGGAACTACCATTACCGTACTCAATGCCGGTCGTAAGTTGCGTGACGGGGGTACCGGACTGGGAGGAAAAGTATTTGTTTCTTCCGGGCTGGGCGGCATGTCGGGTGCCCAGGCCAAAGCGGCCGTGATCGCCGGTGCTGTTGGCGTAATTGCAGAGATTAATCCTGCTGCAGCAGTAAAAAGGCACCAGCAGGGCTGGGTGGATGAGCTCTTTGTAGACCTCGACACCCTGGTCAACAGGTTGCAAGAGGCTGTTGCAAAGAAGCAAGCGGTATCGCTGGCATTCCAGGGCAATATTGTTGACCTCTGGGAGGCTTTTGCCGAAAGGAATATTCATATCGACCTTGGCTCGGATCAAACCTCATTGCACAATCCATGGTCAGGAGGATATTATCCTGCAGGGATGAGTTTCGAGGAATCGAACCTGATGATGGCAAAAGACCCGGAACAGTTCAGGGAGAAAGTACGGGAGTCGCTTCGCCGGCAGGTAAAGGCGATCAACACCATGACTGCGCGAGGCATGTATTTCTTTGATTACGGCAATGCCTTCCTCTTGGAGTCATCGAGGGCAGGGGCAGAGATCATGAACGATGACGGCACTTTCAGGTACCCATCCTATGTACAGGATATCATGGGTCCCATGTGTTTCGATTATGGTTTTGGTCCATTCCGCTGGGTCTGTACCTCGGGCGATCCCCGGGACCTGTCAGTAACCGATCGTATTGCGGGTGATATCCTGGAACAGATGGCTGATGAAGCACCGGCTGAGATCAGCCAGCAGATGCGCGATAACCTGCACTGGATCCGCCAGGCAGAAGAAAATAAGCTGGTGGTCGGATCACAGGCACGCATCCTGTATGCCGATTGTGAAGGGCGCACACGTATTGCTGAAGCGTTCAATAAGGCGATTAAGAATGGTGAAGTTTCAGCGCCTGTAGTCCTGGGGCGTGACCATCACGATGTTTCAGGCACCGATTCCCCATTCCGTGAAACATCCAATATTTACGACGGTTCACAGTTCACTGCGGATATGGCGATACAAAATGTGATCGGCGACGGATTTCGCGGAGCGACATGGGTTTCCATACACAATGGAGGAGGTGTTGGCTGGGGTGAGGTCATCAACGGCGGTTTCGGCATGGTGCTGGATGGCAGCGCTGATGCAGACAGGAGGCTGAAAAGCATGCTGCACTGGGATGTGAACAACGGCATTGCGCGCCGAAGCTGGGCCCGAAACGATGAAGCCATCTTTGCCATAAAACGTGCTATGGAAGAAGAACCCATGCTGAAGGTTACCCTGCCGAATATGGTGGATGAGGATTTATTATAGGGAAATTGTTCCCTTGTTTTAATCCTCCTTCGCGTTCGCTTCGGCGGACGAGAAGAGTGGTTTAATTCCTCGATGCTCTGCATCGAAAACTTGGGTCCAGGGTTCTACCCTGGGGTTTAATACCAGTTATTGTTTCACTGATTCAAAAATTTCTTATCTTTGTTTAAGTTCACATCTAGGAATATGCATGTATTGCATGGATTTTAAGCTATGTTTTGACCAAAACCTGAATTAATGAAAGTACTCGTACTGGGCGCGGGCATCTCCGGACATACGGCCGCTTCCTTTCTGAAGAAAAAACTTGGAAAAAAACACGAGGTGATCGTGGTATCACCCAGTCAGTATTATCAATGGACACCCTCAAACATCTGGGTTGGCGTAGGCAAAATGAAGCCGGAGCAGGTGCGTTTCAAATTGGAGAAGGTGTATAAACGATGGGGCATTGTATTCAAGCAAGCCAAAGCGCTTAGCATACATCCTGAGGGAGATGCTGAACTATCCAGCGGATTTGTGACCATCGAATATACTTCCGAGGACAAGATCGGAAAAACTGAGAAAGTAGCATATGATTACCTGGTGAATGCTACCGGGCCGAAATTGAATTTTGAGGCCACCGAAGGCCTTGGACCAGGGAAAAATACTGTTTCAGTATGTTCTTACAGCCATGCTGCAGAGGCCTGGGACAAATTGAGTCAGTGCATAGAAAAGATGCAACAAGGCGAAAAGCAGAAATTCCTGATCGGAACAGGCAGTCCTACTGCCACCTGCCAGGGAGCTGCCTTTGAATATGCTCTGAATATCGTCTTCGAACTGAAGAAGAAAAAACTCGACCACATGGCCGAGATCACCTGGATCACCAATGAATATGAGATCGGCGATTTTGGTATGGGCGGCGCCTTCGTGAAAAGAGGAGGTTACATCACACCTACCAAAGTATTTGCCGAGTCTGTCTTTGCTGAGAATAACATTAACTGGATAAAGCGTGCCGGAGTGCAGAAAGTTGAACCCGGTATTATCCATTATGAAACCCTTGATGGAGAATATAAGACGGTGGACTTTGATTTTGCCATGTTAATACCAGCCTTCTCCGGACATGACATCAAAGCATTCAATAAAGTTGGCGAAGACATTACTTCCACTGTTTTTGCACCCAATAAGTTCATGAAGGTGGATGCCGACTATGAGCCCAGGCCATTTGAGGAATGGAGCATCAATGACTGGCCTCAGACTTATCAGAGCCCTGCTTATGATAATATGTATGCCACGGGCATCGCTTTTGCACCCCCTCATTCTATCTCGAAGCCGATGAAGTCGAAGAACGGAACACCTATTTTCCCTGCACCACCCCGTACGGGAATGCCTTCGGGAGTTATCGGCAAGATCGTTGCGCAGAATATTGCACACCAGATCAAGCACGGGAACAAGGAACATAAACATACGGCTAACATGGGCCGAATGGGGGCTGCCTGCATCGTTTCAGCCGGTTACAGCATGACAAAGGGACTGGGAGCAACCATGACAGTGTCGCCAGTTGTTCCTGACTGGGACAAGTACCCTACCTGGGGTCGGGATATAAAGGGAACAGTTGGGGAGATCGGACTGGCAGGGCACTGGATCAAGCTATTCCTGCATTATATGTTCCTGCATAAGGCAAAAGGTTATCCTTTCTGGTGGCTGTTGCCAGAATAATTTTACAAAGCAATTCAAGATATTATATATGAGCGAACAAAAAGTGATACGGGTATACAAAGACGAGTTCTATCCTCCCGTCCCAACGAAGAGAACCAAACGCATGAGGACTAACTTTCTGATACAGGCCTATAATTTCCTTCGCCTCAACTATAAAATCATGAGGATAGTCGTTAAAGGACACTCATAACTCTGGCAACTGGCTTCAGGTTTTTGAATAGGGTTGCCAACCTTATTAAGGTTGGCAACCCTTAGGCTCAACGTGCCAAAGTAATCCTTCTTGTGAGCACCTGGTCGTTTACCATGATCTGCACAAAATAGATCCCGTTCTCCAGGCCTTCTCCGCTAATGCGGATCTTGTTTTCTCCCGCCGGATGCATGCCTTCATCCGACTGGTAGACCATCCCGCCAAGGATGTTATACACATTCAGTTTAATGTGGCTGACTTGATTGGTGCTCACTACCACGTTAGTATAGTTACTGAAGGGGTTCGGGTAAACCTTTGCATCTGTTTCTAAGTCAATCTCGGATACACTTACATCATCATCAGTATGAAAGTCGGTTCCAATGCTGCTGCCAAAATTCCCAACACCCCTGAGGATAATGGTTCCTCCGCCATGGAAGAGTGCGAAGAAATTATTTGAAATCCCATTGCCACCTGCATCATAAAAATAGAACTGGTAACAGGCATTATTATCGAGGATAAAGGATTCCTCGACTATTCCACCGGGTGTGGAGTAAGGCCCGCCTGAATAAATCACGGTTCCCATGTCATCCAGGACTTCCCAGGTAGTTTCTTCGGGATTGTCGTCGAGCATGATCATGAGGCTTACATCGTTGGGCACGGGTCCCGGCTGTTCAAGTGCTGCAATAATAGTGTCGTTCTGAGGATACTCATCGGGATTACCATTTGGGTTGACCCCGTAAATTTTAATTGTATTGACCTCTTCTGAAGGGAAACTGACTGCCGGAAGTTCTACTTCTTCCCGTTCAAGGAAAGCCAGGCTGCCTGTCCATTCGTAAGTTGATTGTTCGATACCATTTACTTCACATTTTAGCGTGAGTGATGTCAGATCAGAATTGCCAAAGTTGCGAATTTTTGTTACCGGGGTGATCATACCTGCACAACTGGCCTCCGGCAGGTTGCTCACTGTGGTCATGGTAGCATCATAATCAGTGAGATTGTCGAATTCCAGCAAATTTCTTTTGCTGGCATTCTGTACTTCTTTTGTGCTGTAATTTTGAACAAAAACCACAAGTTCGCAATGCTCGGCTACCCATGACGGGTCAAGAGAGAAAGAAAAACTTTCTGTTACAATATTTCCTCCTGAGAAGTCAAGCGTCAGGCCGGTGTTTGGAGTTACCGTGAGGCGGTTCACAAAATTCAGGTGATCCATGCCCTGCCAGGATTCCATGATCTCGGATTCGGTTACGACCAGGAAAAGCCTGACGTCATCGGCGTAAGCGGCGACCTTCTCGATCGTTACGTCAATGTCAAAGTCGATCATACCTTCGAAGGTCCCCTCCATATCGATGGAAAAGGATGTGGGGATGTCAATTTTCTGGTTATAACGTGAAAGGTATTGTGGATACAGGCTATTTGTTGCGCTACCACCAACATACTTCAGCCCACCGTCAAAGACAGCAGTAGGGAAACTGGTCATGCTGTAATAATTCAAGCGTGTTGATGCTCCGGGATATTCATAGTTATCACCGCCGTGATGTTCGATGATGGCCACATCATGGCCGTTGGCGATCAATTCATCTGCACCCATTGCTGCGCCGGGGCAGTATGGGCACCAGGTTCCGGTAGCGATCTCTACGAGTACGTTATCACGCTGGATCTGCTGGGCAGAAAGAAAGCTTATTCCGATAAGCAGCGCAAAAAGTGTAGTAATTGTTCTTTTCATAGTATTTTCATTTATAGTTCATTAGTCTGGCTGATTCAGCATGGCAAAAATAGTATATTTAATTTGCATATTGATGTATTTGCATATTTAATACTAATAAACGTTAAGCAATAGCCATAATTGACCGAATTATATTAATTTTGTAAAAAATAACATTGATAAATCTTCTTTATTATGAAAAAACTCTTACTCTTATTTTCAGTCATGCTGGTTTCTGCGGCCTTATTCAGCCAGACGACTATCCTGACAACCTGGGAGTTCGGCCCAACTAGCTTTGCTCCATCCATCACGTTTAACGGAGCACCCACTGACGGAGAAATTGTCAGCCATATCAGGGTCACCAATACAGGACCTGAACCTGTAACCATTAAGGTAGCCAGGGTGATCCTGGACCAGGTTGCAAATACATCGCTTAATTTCTGCTGGGGAGGTTTGTGCTATGGTCCTTCAGTAGATACATCAGGTTCGTTTGAAACTCTTGGGCCGGGCGAATTCAGCGATGAATTTTCCGGACATCTTCTTCCACAGGGAACGATGGGTATCTCTGCAGTGCTGTATAGATTCTTTGATGTTGACAATCCTGACAATGCAGTTTCGGTAACAGTACTTTACAACAGCATGTTCAGCCTGAGCATGGAAGAAAATGATACCAGCAATACAACGCTCTTAAGCGGTCCTGTTGATGATCCCATCCATAGTATGATCAAGGTACATAACCACCTTCCGATAGACCTTAACATGCTTGTTTTCAGGCAGCCTGTTTTTACGGTTGCTGGCTCAGAGAACTGGATGTGGTTCGGGGGAACTGAATACGACGCTACGGTGGATACTACAGGTGTGAATACCATAGCTGCCAATTCTGTTGACGAAACATTTGAAATGTACTATGATCCTGATGGTAACGTAGGTAAAACTCAAATGATCTATGTTTTCACGGATCCGACAAACCCGAGCAATTATTCCCTTTGGTGGGTCAATTTTGATGCGCAGCCTTCGGCTATCAGCGAAGATCTGCTTGCGAAAACAACATTCTCACCGGCATATCCCAACCCCGCCGATAACTTTGTATCATTCAACTACGAAATACCTGACGAGGTTAACCGGGCTGAGATCATGATCACCAACCTGCTGGGTGCCGTGGTATATGAAGGTACATTGAGTGGCATGAACGGCACAGAACGAATTGATGTTTCAAACCTTACAGGAGGCATCTATTTCGTAACCCTGAAACTCGACAACGAAGTTGCCATGTCACAAAAGATCCTGGTGCAGTAAGATACATCCAAGCTTAAAACAAAAGACCTCCGCTGGCGACAGCGGAGGTCTTTTATTTTCATGTAACATTTCTTGTTTAAGGTTTAGCGGATATGGCCTTTGTTCGTTCTTTGATTTCCGATCTTCGGTCATCGGTCTTTTAAAGTCCGAATGCTTCTTTTATCTTGTCAACATAGTCTAACTTCTCCCAGGCAAAGAAGCTCACCTTTTTCTTATAGGTTTCCTTAATTCCGTTGGAGTAATCGCCGGAATGGGCGGGGTTGTAATATACGTCCACTTCCTCTTCAATTGGCTCACGGCCAAAATGCCCGTAGGAGGCAGTCTTCTGGAAAATGGGGTTTTTGAGGCCAAAACGTTTTACGATGGCATGTGGTGTCAGGTCAAAGATACTGTCGAGGACGGTTGCGATATCACCGTCTGACATGATTTCTCCATTTTCATCTTTAACGCTTGCAGTTCCAAAAGTATTTACATACAGGCCCACGTGGTCTTTGCGACCGATCGCATAGGCAACCTGTATCAGGGCTTCTTCTGCTACGCCGGCAGCCACAAGATTTTTCGCGATATGGCGGGTGGCATAAGCCGCCGACCGGTCGACCTTGGAGGCATCCTTGCCGCTGAAAGCTCCACCGCCGTGAGCCCCCCTGCCTCCATACGAATCCACAATGATCTTACGTCCTGTAAGCCCGGTATCGCCATGAGGCCCGCCAATAACAAATTTGCCGGTCGGGTTTACGAACAATTTAAAATCGCCCTTAAATAACTTCTTTACCTTCTCCGGAATATCTTTGCTTTGTTTAACTCTGGGAATTAGGATATTGCGTATATCGTCCTCAATTTTTTGCAACATGGCACCATCATCCGGGCCGAAATCGTCATGCTGGGTCGAAATCACTATCGTGTCGATACGCTGCGCATGCTGATGATCATCGTATTCAATAGTCACCTGTGATTTGGAGTCAGGCCTCAGGTATGTCATCTCCTTGCCTTCTTTTCGGATGGAAGCAAGCTCCTGGAGGAAAATATGAGCCAGTTCGATCGGCATCGGCATGAAATTATCCATTTCAGTACAGGCATAACCGAACATCATGCCCTGGTCGCCGGCACCCTGGTCTTCTTCATTGGCTCTGTCGACACCCTGGTTGATGTCGCCCGACTGTTCATGTATGGTGCTGATCACTCCGCAGGAGTCGGCGTCAAATTTATAAGCTGATTTAGTATATCCAATCTCGCGAATGGTTTGCCTGGCAACGTCATCAATGTTTACCCAACCCCTGGTCCTGACCTCACCTGCGCATACGGCTAAACCTGTAGTAACAAGGGTTTCACAAGCTACTTTTGATTCCGGGTCGTGACGAAGAAATTCGTCCAGCAATGCATCCGAGATCTGATCCGCCACCTTGTCGGGATGGCCCTCAGAAACGGATTCCGATGTAAATAAAAATCCCATAATTATCTTACGTTCTAAAAGTTTAGTTTCAGACTTCAAGCCTGCAAATTTACAAATACTTATCTAAATCAAGGTTTATGAGTAGGTAGTAAGCGACTGGAATACCTGTTCGAGGCTTTGCTTTTCTTTCTTGAGAACAGCGATAGAATCGTCGGCTACGATCTTTCCAAGATGGATGATCACAGCCCTGTCGCAGATAGCCTCAACTTCCTGCATAATATGAGTGGAGAACAAAACCGTCTTTTCCTTGCCTATCTCCTGGATAAGTGAACGGATCTCGAGCAACTGGTTCGGGTCGAGCCCGGAAGTGGGCTCATCAAGGATCAGCACTGAAGGATCATGAAGGAGTGCCTGTGCAAGCCCGACCCGCTGCCTGAAACCCTTTGAAAGCGCTCCGATCTTTTTATTCTGTTCCAGTCCCAGCCCGGTAATGCCGATGATCTCATCGACCCTGCTCCTTTTCGTTCTGCCAAGTTTGTGTATCCCGGCGAGAAAGAAAAGATATTCCCTGACATACATATCGAGGTATAGCGGGTTATGTTCGGGTAGGTAGCCCACGCGTTTCTTTACCTCCAGTTCCTGGTCAAAAATGTCAAATCCGTCTACACTCACCTCTCCCGAAGTCGGAGGCAGGAAGCAACTGATGACCTTCATCATAGTAGATTTGCCGGCCCCGTTTGGCCCAAGAAGGCCAACCACCTCCCCGGCATTGATCTCCACTGAGACAGAATCAAGCGCTTTCTGCTTTCCGTAGATCTTTGTTATGTTCGTAGCCTTGATCGACATCGTAAAAACTTTGTGCGGCGAAAATACTAAAAAAGTGGCAATACATCAGTCCGCCAGTATTCTTATCTTTGCTATGCCAAGGATTAACGTTAGACTCAAATTATTATTCTATATGCATGTTTTATGAAGCATCATGCCCCGCTAATCATTTATCTGGCATTCATGCTGGGATTGACTGCTGATATTGCAGCCCAGAATTTTACACGTGTGGATGCCGGGTTCCCTATCTTACATGATCCTGCAAATATCCTGCTTGATCTTGACAACGATGGTGACCTCGATGTTTTTGTTGCAGGTATGGATGAGACGGAAACCCCTCTGGCAGAGGTATACCTGAATAATGGAGGCAGCTTCAGCCTGAGCGCATCACTGGCCGGTGTTTATATGGCTTCATGTGCAGCAGGTGATTTTAATAATGACGGCCTTGCTGATCTCGCCCTGTGTGGACTGGGAACATCTGATCCGTCATCAAAGATCTACCGCAATGAAGGAGGCGGGAACTTTACCGATATTGCTGCCGGCATCACGGGTCTTTATAGCGGAGGAATTGCCTGGGGGGATTACAACAACGACGGTTGGGCTGATTTGCTGATATCAGGGAAAAATGCTTCAGGGAATCCTGCCACATTATTATATTACAACGACGGCAATGGCGGATTCACGGATACGGGCATTTCTTTCACAGGCCTTTCCGGCGGCAGTGTCGCCTGGAGTGATATCGACAGGGATGAAGACCTTGATTTCGTAGTGACCGGTGAAAATGCCTCCGGGAACCCGGAGACAATAATCTATATCAATAATGGGGAAAGCTTCAATGCTTTGGGTGCAGGTATCCGCGACCTGTATGCTTCTTCAGCCTCCTGGGGAGATTATAATGATGATACTTTTCCTGATCTGCTTCTGACAGGAGCTGATGCCGCAAATACAACACATACAGAAGTTTACGAAAACCAGGGGGGTAATAGTTTTACTGCTGTTCCGGCAAACCTCGAAGGCGTGGCGTTTGGCTCGGGCATTTGGGGTGACTTCGATAATGACGGGAAACTCGACCTGGTCGTTGCCGGGCAGGAGCTTGCGGATAATGGCGGAGGCGGACCCCCTTTGCCGGGGGAACCAGCAAAGATGCTGTTATACCTGAACATAGGCAATGACCAGTTCCAGGATTTTCAGCTGGTAGCGGGCGGTGTCGAGAATAATGCACTTTGCTGTGGCGATTACGACAATGATTCGGATCTTGACATACTGGTCAGCGGTAAGGTGATCAACCCTATCGGGGGTGTGGAGGATAATACGGCAATATACCGCAATGAGACTGCAAATACGAATAACCCCCCCGCCACACCCGGAGGATTGACTGCAGAACTGCTTGAAAGGGACCTTTTCCTGAGCTGGGATGCCACTACTGATGATAAAACTCCGCCGGATGGGTTGAACTATAACATTCGTATTGGATCACAGGAAGGTAATATGGATGTTTATTCTGCAATGGCCGATCTGGATAATGGTTTCAGGCGTATCGCAGCCAGTGGGAATGTATATTCAAACACTTCCTGGAAGGCAGTGGAATTGCCGTTTGGAGAATTTTTCGTGTCGGTACAGGCGATCGATCCTTCTTATGCCGGATCTGGCTTTTCAGGCAGCCTGAGCCTGGAGATCATCCCCACAGCTGATTTTACTGCAGAAGACAGCGTATGTGTTTTAGTTGAAACCACAGTTACATATACGGGTAACGCGTCGGCCGATGCGCAGTATAACTGGGATTTTGACGGGGCAACCATTGTTTCGGGCTCCGGCCAGGGACCTTATTCGCTTTACTGGGAAGCAGAGGGTCTGAAAAACCTAAGCCTGATTGTTAGCGAGAATGGGGTCACATCTGAGCCATTCTTGCAAGATGTGATGGTTATCGCTTATCCCGCTTCACCGGGTTTCATTGCCGGAACAACACAAGTTTGCCAGGGAACCGTAAGTACCGAGTATTACGTGCCACCAATTACGGGCGCGATTGAATATGAGTGGTCGCTTAATCCGCCCGGAGCAGGCAATATTACGGGTAGCGGTATAACCGGGACGGCAATTTGGGATCCTTCATTTCACGGAGATGCCTATGTTTTTGTACGAGGCACCAACTATTGCGGCTACGGACCCTGGTCTGACAGCCTTGAAGTCCTCATTGATCCCCTGCCGGAACAGCCCGTTATGCCTGAAGGTTCAACGAATCTTTGCCAGGGCAATTCGAATACAATATATACAATTGATGCTGTTTCTTTTGCCAGCGGATATCAGTGGGAACTCTTTCCAGAAGCCGCAGGTGTTATTTACAGCAATGGGCTGCAGGCTGAAGTTGACTGGTCGGTTAATTATACCGGAATAGCAAAAATCCTTGTTTCAGGGTATAATTCCTGTGGAGTTGGACCGACATCTGACAGTCTGCGGATACACCTTGAATCACCCCCTATGGTTGATGCCATTGATAACCAGTCGATACCCTACGGAACTGCAGCAGAGCTTTCGGGATCAGGTTACGGCGGATCAGGGGATTACAGCTATTACTGGATGCCAGATAGCCTGGTCCTGGACCCGAACTCCGCAACAACGAATACCATTGCATTAGAGCAGAGTGTTCAATTTGTATTGTACGTAACAGATAATTTGACTGGATGCGTTGGATCAGATGTTACAGTGGTTACCGTTACCGGCGGACCTCTTTTCGTGGATGCATTGGCAGAACCGGAACATGTTTGTTCGGGTGAAGATGTCAGCCTGCTTGCACTGGCAAGTGGAGGCACAGGCAATTATTCCTTTGCCTGGACATCCGATCCGCCCGGTTTTGTATCTGTTGAGGTTGCTCCCAGTGTGCAGCCACTCCAGACCACCGTGTATTATGTAGTCCTAACCGATACCGGGGAGGAGGCAGAAGATAGTGTAGTGGTGGTGGTGGATCCAGTACCCGATCCTGCCGGCACTATCTACGGACCCGATCACGTCTGTGCCGGAGATGCAAACGTCCTGTACGAGATCGATATGGTTCCTCATGCAGAGCATTATTCCTGGGAACTTGGCGAAGGTGTTTTTGGAGCCAGCGACAGTACTTCCATCTTGCTGACGTTTGCAGAAAGCCTGAATGTAAGTACCCGAGCGATCAGGGTAAAACCGGTTAATTCATGTGGATTTGGCGAAATATCATACAAAGACATAAGCATATTTGACGAACCCCAGGCTCCTCAAATTGTTACAGGACCTGATACATTGTGCACTACCACTGACACGGTCAGCACATATTTTCTTGAAATACCTGTCCCCGATGCTCAGGACTATGAATGGCTACTCGAGCCTGACGAGGCGGGGGAAATGCTTCCCGATGGCCTTACAGCCACTGTAAAATGGGTAAAAAACTGGGATGGGGAAGCATTGATCTATATCCGATCTCAGAACGATTGCGGAACCTCAGCATGGTCGGTGCCACTTTCCATACACGCATACAATTGCCTCGGGCTTGCGGATCATGGAGCGGAGGAAATTGATTTTCATGTTTACCCGAATCCTGCTGACGGGATGTTGAATGTTGAATGTTGGATGCTGGATAAATCTCAGGATATTGATCTGGTAATTTACGATCTGTTTGGAAGAGATTTGATCAAAACCAGCCATCCCGGCAGGGGAGTTATAGAAATATCTATTTCCGGCATCCCGGCAGGGATGTATATCTTATCTTTGCAGGCCGAGAACGGCCTTCGTGTGAGCAAAAGAGTGGTCATTCAGCACTAATAATTACCACAGGCCTCATACCTCATACCGCAAACCGAGTTTGTGAACAAATAATTGTTCATAAATTTTGGTATTCAAAAAACTTAATTCTATCTTTGCACCCCCTTTTTGAAGGATGGATGAATCAGAAGTTGAAAATTACAAAATATAATGGACACATTAAGTTACAAAACGGTCAGTGCGAACAAGCAAACGGTCAATAAAGAATGGCTGTTGATCGATGCAGAAGGCATGATCCTGGGAAGGCTGGCATCAGAAGTTGCAATGCTTTTGCGGGGCAAACACAAACCCGAATATACACCTCATGTTGATTGCGGTGATAATGTTGTGATCATCAATGCCGAAAAGGTAAAACTCAGCGGCAATAAGATGGATGACAAGATCTTTATCAGGCACTCGGGTTACCCGGGCGGACAGCGGAGCAGAACTGCCAGGGAAGTGCTGGCAAAGTTCCCGGAGCGTCTTGTAGAGCATGCTGTAAAAGGGATGCTACCGAAGAGCAGGCTGGGAAGTGACCTCTTCAGGAACCTTTATGTTTACGTTGGCCCTGAGCACAATCAGGAAGCCCAGCAACCAAGAAAAATTGAATTAAAAACAAATAAATAATCATGGACGTAATTAATGCTTTAGGCAGAAGGAAGAAAGCAATTGCAAGGGTATACATCCAGGACGGTAAAGGAGAAATCCAGATCAATGGAAGGGATATCAAGGAGTATTTCTCAACGTCTATCCTGCAATATGTTGTTCAGCAACCATTTCAGCTGACCAACACGGAGTCCAAATACGATCTTAAAGTTATCCTCGACGGTGGTGGTATCACCGGACAGGCGGAAGCATTGCGTCTGGCCATTTCAAGGGCGCTGATCAAAATTGATCCTGAGCACCGCACAGTTCTTAAATCGAACGGCATGCTGAGAAGGGATCCGAGGATGGTTGAACGCAAAAAGCCCGGCCAGAAAAAGGCACGTAAGAAATTCCAGTTCAGTAAACGTTAATATTTTACCTGTTACCGGATCGTGTTTAGTATCTAAATTGCCAAGACCATTGAAATCAATGCTACTTGGCGATTGCTTTTAAAGAATGTAAACAAACAATTAAAGACAATGGCAAGAACAACTTTTGAAGAATTGTTAGATGCAGGTGTGCACTTTGGCCACCTGAAAAGAAAATGGAATCCCAATATGGCTCCCTATATTTTCATGGAGCGTAATGGTATCCACATCCTGGATCTGTATAAAACCATGGCCAAGCTTGAAGAAGCGGCTTCAGCCATCAAGCAGGTCGCAAAATCAGGCAAGAAAATCCTTTTCGTTGCTACCAAAAAACAGGCGAAAGAGCTTGTTGCCGACCAGGTGAAAAGGGTGAATATGCCTTATGTCACTGAACGCTGGCCGGGCGGAATGCTTACAAACTTTGCAACTATTCGCAAAGCGGTAAGGAAAATGTCGGCTATCGATAAGATGGCGACACAGGATCATTACAAAAACCTTTCAAAAAGGGAAAAACTGCAGATTTCGCGTGAGCGTGCCAAACTTGAAAAACAACTTGGCAGCATTTCTGACCTGAACCGTCTGCCATCGGCTATCTTTGTTGTGGATATCCTGAAAGAGAAGATCGCTATTGCAGAAGCACGGAAACTCAATATTCCCACTTTTGCTATAGTCGACACAAACTCTGACCCCACGCTTATCGATTTCCCCATTCCGGCTAACGATGATGCATCCAAATCGATTCAGCTTATCACCAGGCTTATGGTTGACGCCATTGAAGAAGGGCTCGCTGAAAGGAAAATTGAAAAAGACCGCAAGGAAGAAGAGGAAGAAGACTTAGAAGAAAAAGCAGATAGCAAAGCTGTTGAAGAATATGCAGACCTTGAAGATGAAGAAGCGGAAAGACTGGTGAAAGAAGGTGGTAAAACTGCGGTGAAGGCAGAAGGTGAAGCACCCAAGAAAAAAGAAGGTGGCAAACGTCCCAGGGTATCAAAACCCAAGAAATAATCAATTATAAACATTTAACAGGAATTAAAAAATGGCAAATATTACAGCTGCTGAAGTAAACAACTTGCGTAAGATAACCGGTGCAGGTATGATGGACTGCAAAAAAGCCCTCATTGAAAGCGAAGGTGATGTTGAAAAAGCTATCGATATACTCAGGAAAAAAGGACAGAAGATCGCTGCAAAGCGTGCTGACAAGTCAGCAAGTGAAGGGGTTGTGCTTTCCGGAACCAATGAAGAAGGCACATTTGCTGCCGTGGTGATGATCAACTGCGAAACAGACTTCGTGGCCAAAAACCAGGATTTTATTGATTTCACGAAATCAGTTCTCGATGTTGCAATTGCTAACAAAGCTAAGAATGCGGACGAACTGAATGGCCTCGACCTGGACGGTCACAGCGTTGCCGACAGCATTAGCGACCAGATGGGTAAGATCGGTGAGCAGATCAAACTCGGTGCTTATGAAATGATCGAAGCCCCCAAAACATTTGCTTATATCCACCAGGGAAACCGTCTTGCCACAGTGCTCGGACTGAACATGGCCGATGGCGTTGACCAGATTGGTCATGAACTTGCCATGCAAGTGGCAGCCATGGCACCGGTTGCCGTCGACAAAGACGATGTTGACCAGGCCATTATCGATAAAGAAATGGAAATTGGTATGGACCAGGCCCGCCAGGAAGGCAAACCTGAAGAAATGCTCGAAAAGATCGCTACAGGTAAAGTAAATAAATTCCTGAAGGAGAATACACTTCTCAACCAGGTTTTCGTTCGTGACGGAAAAAAGATCGTACGCGACTACCTCAAGGAAACCAATGCTGATCTTACTGTAACAGGATTCAAAAGGGTTATGCTTGGTGCGTAGTTCTTATATCATTGATATAAAAAAAAGAGCGATCCTGTGGGTCGCTCTTTTTTTTGGGTTTTTCATACGTACTTTTTTGCT
>JAZBOU010000208.1:0-4391 GCA_036351275.1 Bacteroidales bacterium | reverse complement strand
ACCACTCTTCTCGTCCGCCGAAGCGAACGCGAAGGAGGATTAAACGCCTTTAATAAATTCTCCATTATATATTCGCATTCACCTTCTAATCTCAACTTCTTCATTCTTCTGTCTTCTCTATCTTCCCCCCTACTCAGGATCAGCGAGCAGAGAGAAGCCTAAAAATCGGAACTTGGCACCTGGAACCCGAAACTCCCCAGAATACGTATCTTTGCACCAAATTCATCATTCATGCCAAACATCCTCGCCATAGTGGGACGCCCGAACGTGGGCAAGTCGACCTTCTTCAACAGGCTTACACAGAGCCGGCAGGCCATCGTGGAAGAAACCAGCGGCGTGACGCGCGACCGGCATTATGGCAAGGCCGACTGGAACGGGGTTGAGTTCTCCGTGATCGACACCGGAGGATATGTCGTCGGATCAGAAGACGTTTTCGAGGAAGAGATCCGCAAACAGGTGGCCCTGGCCATTGAAGAAGCAGATGCGATCATTTTCATGGTGGATGTGAAGGAAGGCATCACCAGTATGGATGAGGATGTGGCAGACATACTGCGGCGCATAAACAAAAAGGTATTCCTAACAGTGAACAAGGCCGACAATCCCCAGCGTAAGAACCTGGCAGGGGAATTCTATGCCCTCGGGCTGGGAGAGGTTTACCCGGTATCGTCCATAAACGGAAGCGGAACAGGAGAGCTGCTCGACGATGTGGTGAAGGTGCTTTCAAAAGACAGCGAAGAGGATGAATCGGATCTTCCAAAGTACGCCGTTATCGGGAGGCCGAATGTGGGCAAGTCAAGCCTTATCAATGCCCTGATAGGGAAAGACCGCAATATCGTAACCCCCATTGCGGGCACCACACGCGATTCGATCTATATCCCATACAACAGCTATGGATTTGATTTTCTCTTCGTTGATACAGCCGGCCTGAGACGCAAAAAAAAGGTAAGCGAAGACATCGAATTCTATTCCGTGATGCGTTCGATACGCGCCATTGAAAAGGCGGATGTATGCATCCTCATGATCGATGCACAGGACGGCCTTGAATCGCAGGACCTGAACATCCTGGGCTTATGCGAAAGGAATAATAAAGGTGTTGTGCTCGTCATCAACAAATGGGACCTTGTTGAAAAGGATACCAATACCCATATCAAATACAAAGAAGCAATCCTTCAGAGAACTGCCCCCTTCACAGATATTCCCATCATCTTCACCTCGGTAACCGGGAAACAACGGATACTGAAGGTACTCGAGGTGGCACATGAGGTATATAAGAACCGTTCGCGCAGGATCACCACTTCAAGGCTGAATGAAACCATGCTTCCGCTCATCGAGAAGTACTCCCCGCCCATGGTCAGGGGCAAACGTATAAAAATAAAGTACGTTACACAGTTAAAGCTGGCCTACCCGGCATTTGTTTTCTTCTGCAACATGCCCGATGATATCAAGGAGCCTTACAGGCGATACCTGGAAAACCAGATCCGCAAGCTTTTCGATTTCAGTGGCGTTCCGATCACTATGTATTTCAGGAAAAAGTAGCATGGATAGTATACGCATTGATAAATGGCTCTGGGCAGTACGTGTATTCAAAACCCGCAACCAGGCAAGCGCGGCCTGCAAAGGAGGCAGGGTGAAGATCGATGGCCAGAATGTAAAAGCCTC
This sequence comes from Bacteroidales bacterium, assembly GCA_036351275.1. Taxonomy (GTDB): domain Bacteria; phylum Bacteroidota; class Bacteroidia; order Bacteroidales; family B18-G4; genus B18-G4. Next base: position 2,732 of record JAZBOU010000208.1, on the reverse strand, counting down.
ACGGGAATTGAAAGAAGGCGATGAGATCGAAATTTCTTTCAGCGGGCTGACAAGAAAAGTCAGGGTCAAGGTGCTACTACAGAACAGGGTCGCTGCTAAGCTGGTTGACGATTACATGGAAGACCTCACCCCACAGGAAGCATATGATGAGCACAAGCTGAAAGCAAAAGTGAATGCGGAATACCGCAAACGCGGTGAGGGCCGGCCAACGAAGAAGGAGCGCCGGATCATAGAGAGGCTGAAGAAATATAAATTCTAAGCACGAAATCCTAAAATTCGAAACAATATTTAATGCTCCAAATTCAATACCAATTTGAATTTGAGTATTTGAATTTTGAATTTGTTTCGTGCTTTGGGATTTCGAATTTCGTGCTTAATTATCATAATCCAGTTCCTTCACCAGCTCCCCCTCGGTGGAGTAGAATTTCCACACACCTACCCTGATGCCTTCTTTGTAGGAACCCTCGTAGTGCTTCTGGCCGTTTTCATGCCAGGTGGTACCAAAGCCATCTCTCAGATCATCCTTGAAATAGCCTTCGCTCCATTTGTTCCCGTTCTCGTACCAGTATACCCAGTGGCCATTGCGTTTTCCACCTGCAAATTCACCCGTATACCGTTTGCTGCCATCTTCATAAAAGGCTTCAACTTTAACCTTTTCACGTGTACCATTGTCTTCCTTGTAGTAGTTCACCAGCCTGGGGCTGCCATCAGCGTGTGTATCTTCCACTACCCGTTCGAGATCAGGACCGCAGGAAACAGTAATGAATGCAATGATCATGAATAAAATGTACTTTTTCATTTCTCGTTTTTTATCTGTCAAACAATAAACGTTCACCCAGGATGGTGTCGTCGAGCACACCTTCGCAATAAGCCAGGTGTCCATTCACAAATGTATGTGTAACTTTCGATTGAAATTTTTCACCTTCAAATGGTGACCATCCGCATTTATACAGGATATTTTCTTTCTCTACCCTCCAGGGTGATTGCAGGTCGACAAGGGTCAGATCGGCCGCATAACCCTCCCTGATAAATCCGCGGTTCCTTATCCGGAAGCATTTGGCAGGTGCATGGCACATCTTTTCCACGATCTTCTCCATACTGATGGCCCCTTTATGGAAAAATTCCAGCATGACAGGCAATGAATGCTGCACCAGCGGGCCACCGGAGGGGGCACTGAAATAAGGATTGTCCTTTTCTTCCAGCGTATGAGGAGCATGGTCGGTCGCAATTACATCAATGCGGTCGTCGATCACCGCCTTCAATAATTCATCCCGGTCGTCCATTGATTTTATAGCCGGATTCCATTTTATATGTGTTCCCAGGCGTGGATAGTCGGCATCGTGGAACCAGAGGTGGTGCACACATACCTCTGCTGTTATCCTTTTCTCCTCCAGCAGGATGTCGCCGGTAAAAAGATCCATCTCCCTGGCAGTTGAAAGATGCAGCACATGCAGGCGGGTATTGTACTTGCGTGCAAGTCCCACGGCAAATGATGAGGATCGGTAGCAGGCCTCTTCCGACCTGATCAGGGGATGGTAATCAACGGGTATATCATTCCCGAATCGTTCTTTGAGTATCCTGGTATTCTCCTGTATGGTGGGTTCGTCTTCACAATGCGCTGCAAGCAGTGTCGGGCAGCTTTCGAAGAGTTTTTCCAGCACCTCTGGATCATCCACCAGCATGTTCCCCGTCGATGCTCCCATGAACACCTTTATGCCGCATACGGAAGCCGGGTCTGTTTTCACCACCTCCTCCAGGTTATCATTGGAAACCCCCATGTAAAAAGAATAATTGGCGAGGGACTTTTGGGCTCCCTGCCTGTATTTTTCCCCGAGTAGTTCCTGTGTCAGGGTTTGCGGTTTTGTATTGGGCATCTCCATGAAAGATGTCACCCCCCCGGCCACTGCAGCGCGGCTTTCCGTGAACAGGTCGGCTTTATGGGTCAACCCGGGGTCGCGGAAGTGGACCTGGTCATCGATCACCCCGGGTATGAGGTGCAGGCCCATGGCGTCTATGACCTCAGCCCCGTTCGGAACAGGTGGCTGATCGCCGTCCATAAATACCATTTTGATCAGGCCGTCGTTGATATATACACCTCCTCCGAAGACCATGCCTTCGTTCACAATAATGGCATTCTTGATATAATAGCCCCTATTCATAAGGCTAAGTTACGAAGAAAAAGGATGATTTTGTCAGGATGCTTTCTTATGCAGCTTCTTAACATTCTTTAACCGAAGGCTCATGACCCCAAAAATAGCCTCTTTAAAAATGCTTGAGCTCATCTTGGACGTGCCTTCTGTGCGGTCGATGAAGATGATCGGGACCTCCACCACCTTAAAACCAAGCTTCCATGCGGTATATTTCATTTCGATCTGGAAAGCGTAACCGATAAAACGGATCTTCTCAAAGTTGAGCGATTCCAGGACCTTTCGCGACCAGCATACAAAGCCTGCTGTTGTATCGCGGACTTTCATGCGTGTAATGAAGCGAACATAAGCTGATGCATAGTATGACATGAGGATACGGCCCATGGGCCAGTTCACCACGCTCACGCCATTACAATAGCGTGAGCCGACAGCCACATCCCCTCCCTGTTCAATACAGGCATTGTAAAGCCGGGGCAGGTCTTCGGGATTGTGCGAAAAGTCGGCATCCATCTCGGTCACATACTGGTAATCCCTTTCCAGGGCCCACTTAAATCCATGGATATAAGCAGTCCCCAGGCCGAGTTT
>JAZBOU010000207.1:0-3300 GCA_036351275.1 Bacteroidales bacterium | reverse complement strand
TTTTAAATTTGGCATCGGGCGTCGGGCGTCCTTTGATTTTGGCCGTTGCCAAGCTCAGCTGAGTTTATCCCGAGCTTATCGGGAGGCCCCACTTCTGAGTTCTCACTTCAAAGTTCAGATCTCAGATTTCCCCCGTCCCCCGTCCCTGGCACCTGTAAAATATATTAACTTTGCACAAAACCAGCATACCATGACACTTGCCGAAAAGATCAACGAGGACATCAAAGCCACCATGCTGGCGAAAGATGCCAAAAAACTGGAAGCCCTCAGGGCCATAAAGTCGGGATTATTGCTGCTTAAAACCGGGAAAGGGGCCGCCGGCGAGATTCCGCACGACCTGGAAATGGGATTGCTCAAAAAGCTGGTCAAGCAGCGAAGGGAATCGGCAGCTATATATCGTGAAAAAGGCCGGACCGACCTGGCAGAGGAGGAAGAATTCCAGGCGTCCATCATCGAAACTTACCTTCCTGAACAGATCAGCGGTGATGAACTAAAGGGCATTGTACAGAATATCATTGCCGAGACCGGGGCCGAAAGCATGAAAGACATGGGCAAAGTGATGGGCATAGCATCCAAAAAACTCGCCGGGCAAGCGGACAACAAAGAGATCAGCATGATAGTAAAAGATTTACTATCATGAACACCGAATAACGAACACCGAAAATCGCAATGTTAAACGAGATACGCTAAACGTTCTACGTTCAACGAATTCCCTGACCCCGAAGTGACGGGCCAATCAATTCCGCTCGTGACCACAGTTTTTATCTACAAACATATAGAAGGCACCCTACCCGGTATTGGCACAGAATTTAAGTAAGAATGATGAATGAAAATCCTCGGCAGCAATAGCTTCATTTGTGTGATATTTCCTGCCAATTATTAACCCTAAGTTGAAATAGGGAAAGTTTTTTGTACTACGCTGTTGAATGAAAGTTTATCAATGCTTGCCCATAACTTATATTGTGCCGGTTGAAATCTTAATAATCCTGCTTCCTCAAATATGTTTCCACTATGAAGCCCGTTTTCGCAATTCTTGTTGCCCTGATGATTTCCTCCTCAATGATGTTCTCTCAGGAAAGGATGATGATAAAGGCTGTTAAAAACAATAATATCGACAGTGTTAAAATATTATTGAAGAAAAACATAGCACTGGTAAATGCAACAGATGATTATGGACGGACACCCCTGCACTGGGCTGCACGAGGTGTATATCCGGATATAATGAAAGAACTCATCCATCACGGGGCAGATGTTAACGCCAGGGATATCAATGAAGTTACTCCCATTATTAGCGTTGTGGCGCGCAACCATGCTGAAGGGCTTCAAATATTAATAGAAAACGGGGCGAGCACGCTTGATAAAGACCTTGAGGGGGATTATCTCATCCACCTGGCAGCAAGCTATGGATATCCGGAAATGGTCAGTATCCTTCTGGGAAAAGACCAGGTGCTGGAACTCCGAAATTCGAGGGAACGGACACCTCTTATCCTGGCATGCAGGGAATCCGGCGATCTTGAAACAGTGGAGCTACTGATCGAAAAAGGGGCAAATGTCAATGTTATAGACAAGTATGGCGGAAGTCCTTTATCGCTGGCCGCCTGGCGGGGATATGAACCCATCGTTAATCTGTTACTCGATAATGGTGCCCGGATAGAAGTGAATGGTACGAGCGGTATTAAACTACTCCAATATGCATGCGATAAGAACCTTCCCCGCCTTTATTATGCAATTTCTGAGAATGGAGGTAATATCATTTCTCTGAGTCATGAAGGACAAAATGCGCTTCACTGGGCCTCCATGGGTGGATCGACAGAGATTGCAGAAGATTTACTTAAACGTGGCATAGAGCCAGATGATCCTGACCTGTACGGTTGGTCACCTATACATTATGCTTCTTATTTCGGAAGAAAAGATATCGTTAACAGTTTAATAGAAATCGGCGCAGACCTGGAAGCAAGGACGCCATTGAATGAGACTGCTTTTATCCTTGCAGCAAGCAGAAATAATACAGATGTTACAGCTTTGCTGGCCGCCAGGGGAGCCAGAGCTGATGCAAGCATTAGCACAGACCTGAGGGGAAAATATTTCGGACAAACATACCCGGATGACATACCTGAACTCTTCGCCCCCGGCATTGCATCCAGGCTGAAGGGAGGGCATAGTAATATAGTATTTTCAGCGGATGCAGACATAGCTTTCTGGACTGAGTGGAACCTTACTGAAACAGGATATTCCGACGGAAGTAAAATACTATACTCCTACATGCAAAACGGAGAATGGACATATCCCCAGGTCCTGCATCCCAGGGCCGACTGTCCCGTTTTCTCGGCGGATGGAAGCAGGATGTATTTCCTTGCCAGTCTCCCGGATACTGATGGAAATGAAGCATACGGCATATGGTTCCATGAATTGAACGGAAGCTCACTGTTTGATCCTGAATATCTTGATTTTGATGTTCAGAAATATGGGCTTTACTGGCAGTTTTCATTTGATAATGACGGAAACCTGTACTTCGGGGGATCACACGGATTATCCATATCCAGGTTTGAAAACGGTAAATACCAGGTCCCACAGTTGCTAAGCGAATATATGCATCCTCAATACCAGGGAGGATCTCCATGCATTTCACCAGATGGAGATTATCTTGTTTTTAACTCGGGGAATCTGGAAGAATGCTTTGGCGGATCCGATCTATATGTCGGCTTCAGGTTGAATGATGGCAGTTGGTCAGCACCGGTCAACCTGGGCCCTGAAGTAAATACTTCCCAATCTGAAAGCCAGGCCAGAATTTCGTCAGATGGAGACTACTTCTTTTATAAAACCAATTTCGGTTCAATAAAATGGGTTGATGCTACTGTAGTTAACAGCCTGAGACCAGAATAGAAGTGCAGGCAAGAAAAATCGAAAATTGAAATTCTTTAGTAATTTGTTCATCGCAGAATGTGGAATGGGATATGAATCCACCCCTCCCATACCCTCCCCATGATGTTCATCTCTCTTCTATCTAATTTATTCACGGTGAGGGCTTGGTTTTTATCTCCACCGCTATGATGCGGATATAAAACCCCTTCGGGGTTATAGGATTTTCAAGAAATGAATTTCCCCGGACGCAGGATGGCAAGGGCTGAAAGCCCGAAGACAGACCTTGGCCGGGGATGTCTTTTTTTGGTACTTTTTTGGACAAGCAAAAAAGTACGTATGAAAAACCCAAAAAAAAGAGCGACCCACAGGATCGCTCTTTTTTTTATATCAATGATATAAGAACTACGCACCAAGCATAACCCTTTTGAATCCTGTTAC
>JAZBOU010000206.1:0-7825 GCA_036351275.1 Bacteroidales bacterium | reverse complement strand
GCTTCATCCTTCTCTTTAGTATCACTCTTTTTCACAAGTCCCTGGAACTGCCTAGCGAAGCGCAGTATTTCGATCCCGAAAGCTGATTCAGAGAGCAGGGTAAGTTCCTTTTCAATTGGGGAAATGTTTTCATAAAGCTCATTGAAGGCATCGATAATTCCGTAATATGGATTTTCGGTGTGTCCGCTGATATGCACCCATGCCTTGAAAGCACCTTCCTTGTCTTTCTTTTTCCCGATGATCCCGGTACGCTCAATGCCTTTGTTTTCACCGATCCATTTTTTCCATCCGTTTGCAATTCCGGCCGCTTTTGCAGAGTATTGTATCCTGACCAGGTCATCTTTGTTGATATACCTGTTGATGATATCAAGGCGCTTGCCGCGCAGGTCGATCCTGATCGGGTTTACCACCTCCGAAATATGCTCAACACGGCATGCAGGAATATACTGCTGTGTGGAGCCGGGATATCCGAAAACGAATGTGAAATCATTCTCTTCAACTCCCTCAATGTTAATGGGGAAATGAAATTTGGGTTTGTACGGCACGTTGCTCTCAGCGTATTTTGCCGGCTGGTTGTTGGAATCAGCGTAGATCCTGAAAACAGAAAAATCGCCTGTATGCCTGGGCCACATCCAGTTGTCGGTATCGCCTCCGAATTTACCGATATTCGAAGGAGGGGCTCCAACAAGACGCACATCCTCATATACTTCAGTAATAAAAATATAGAACTGGTTCCCATTGTAGAATGGTTTCACCCTTGCTTTATAATGGGTATCTTCGATGGCAGCTTCTTCCAGTTCTTTGGCATTCTTATCCAATGCTTCCTGCCTGTCCTTTTCGGTCATATCATCTGTTACCCCTTCGAGCATCTGTTCAGTAACATCTTCCATGCTGACAAGAAATGTGACTGTAAGCCCGGGATTGGGCAGTTCCTCTTCCTTGCTCATGGCCCAGAAGCCATCAGTAAGGTAATCGTGTTCAAGTGTGCTATGCGACTGGATCCGTCCGTAACCACAATGGTGATTGGTGAGCAAAAGTCCCTGGTCGGAAACGATCTCACCGGTACATCCGCCACCAAAGATGACAATGCCATCTTTCATTGAACTGTGATTAATACTGTAAATGTCTTCTGCCGTGAGTTTGAAGCCCATGTCCTGCATTTCCTTTTCGTTCAACTGTTCGAGAAGCAGTGGGATCCACATACCTTCGTCGGCACGTGAGATGAACAGGCTTGCAATTAATGTTAATGATAGAAGTAATTTTTTCATGGTTTATGGTTTCTGGATACTGGATAATGGATACTGGATACTGGATATTTATCACTAAATTATTTAACTGCTATACACGAAATTTCCACATCCACCCCCATGGGCAGGCCTTTTGCGGCAATGGCCTCACGGGCAGGGGGAACATCATCAAAATAAGTTCCATAAACTTCATTCACATCTTTATAGATCTCCATATCTGACATGAAAATGGAGCATTTGATGATATTGCTGAAATCCATGTTTTCTTCTCTGAGTATGGCTCCTATATTCTCCATGACTCTTTTAGTTTGTTCAGCCGCTCCTCCTTCAACAAGCTTACCGGAGTATGGATCCAGGGCGATCTGTCCTGATACGTAGAGGGTATTGCCGGAGAGGATGGCCTGGCTGTAGGGGGCGATGGGTTTAGGTGCATCTGAGATGTTCACTGCTTTCTTCATGCTATATAATCTGATTTTGAAGCTAACAAATTTAAGCTTTTTTATTACATTTAGCCTGCTAACCAAAGCCAGGTAACCATGACATTAATACTCAACAGGGATGACGTTGCATCCGTACTGAACATGAAGGAATGCATCGCATCAGTAGAATCAGCTTTTGCTGAATTAGCAAATGGCACAGCCGATATGCCTTTACGGACCAACATTAAGCCCCCGGGAGGGATATCCCTGTACATGCCGGCCTACCTCAAGGAGATGAAAGCCCTGGCCTGCAAGGTCGTTACTGTTTACAAGGAAAATCCATCCAGGCATAAGCTTCCGACCACGATCGGGAAAGTACTCCTGCAGGATCCGGATACGGGAGATGTGATCTGTATTATGGACGGAGGGTTTCTGACCGCGATGCGCACCGGTGCTGCCAGCGGTGTAGCCACAAAGTACCTTGCCAGGGATGAGAATGATATGACTGCCGGCATTTTCGGGACGGGTGTGCAGGCCCAGATGCAGCTTTGGGCCGTGTGCGAAGTCAGGAATATTAAAAAGGCCTGGGCCTATGACATCAATGCTGGCACTGCAGAAAAATTTGCACACCTTATGAGTGATAAGCTGGGGATAGAGGTCGCCGTGGCCAATGATCCCGATCAACTGCTTCAGACAGACATTATCTGCGCAGCTACCTCATCAGCCACTCCTATTTTCGACGGTTCTAAAGTTAGACCCGGGACACACATCAATGGGATCGGCAGTCATACCCCCAACGCCCGCGAATTGGATACAGCGATCGTGAAAAGGTCGAAGTTCATCGGTGACTCCAGGGAAGCCTGCTTTAATGAAGCCGGTGACATCATCATTCCCTTTGAAGCAGGCGAAATTCAGGAATCGCATTATTTTGCTGATATCGGTGAAATAGTTACAGAGAAAAAAGAAGGCAGGGTGTCGGATGAAGAGATCACTGTTTTTAAATCCAACGGACTGGCGGTGCAGGATGCGGCAACTGCCAAACTGGTATATGATAAAGCCATTGAGCAGGGGATCGGAACGGAAATCAGCATTTAGTTAAATCGGTTGAATCGGTAAATAGGAACACCTAAGCACGCCCGAGGCCAGAAGCCCGACGCCTGATGCCTCGTTAATAGTCCCTGAAATCACGTTTTCGCTGCAATTTCAGATCCTTAAGCATATCGGCCTTTACATTCAGGGCGAAGTTCCATGACTGGCGCCCGCCGATGGGGATCCAGTTGAAACGCATTTCGAAACAATGCAGGTCCCGGTAAATATTAATAGAGGTATATGAAAGGTCAGCCGCCTCGAAATCCCATCCCGTCCGGAAACCTATTTTCCATTTTGGGGTGACATTGAAATCTCCGCTGACCCCCAGCGTTTGAATGATGGCCTCCGTTTTATCTTGCTTTACCTGGTTATAATATACCGGGGTAACCGTATATCGCAGGTTATATGTGATATTCAGGCTCCACTTGATATTCCAGTCGATATAGTCGTCGTAATTATTATAAATACTTTCAGTTTCATCGTACAACTCGAACTCATCCCTGAATTCATCCTGGGGGTTTTCCCGTTGCCTTGGTTCATCGCTTTTCTGACCATCCTTTTTGAAGAAATCAGGGTTAAGCCTGAGGTTGGCACTGAATTCCCAGTTGGTATTCTCCAGGCGCAGCAGGCGTTTATTCACCTTCCATTCTGTCTGGTTCAGGTTGCGCGTACCTGCCGAATCAAGGATGTAGGGATCCCAGCTGCTGGAGTACCGGATATCGAATCCCTTGAACAGGGTGGTCCTGCCGCTGAGTTTAAGCTTTGACCAGTTCAGTGAATCCCTTGCCATATCATATGAAGTGGATATGGAAAAATTATCGATCAGGGTAATCTTTTTCATTCCGGTAACGGTATCTTTCCTTGACCTGACCTTCATCTCAAGGTTGTTGCTCAGCGAGAAGTTCACCCGGCCGGATTCGGCCCCCGGAGGCTGGCCATAAATACCGCCTTCATAAATAGAATACTTTACCTCCTCATCAAGCGTAGGATCATAATATGACTTGTAATATCCCCACTGCGGATCACTCCAGTCGGGTGTATAGGTAAAGGATACTTTAGGTGTCATTACGTGCCGGATAGCCTGTACCGGGAACCTTTTCCCAAACTGGAACATCCCGTAAATTTTCGTTGATACAGAAGATGAGAAACTCGCATCAAATGCATTGCTGAAGCCATTGATGGTATCCGTCCTCACGTATCCTACTATCGTATCGTTACCACTGAACAGCGTGTCCTGGTCATAGGTTTTCCTGATGGTACGGAAATACATCCTGTCCGTCATATTAATGGAATTGGTCCAGGTAAAGTACTTTAGCAGTTTTATCGAACTGCTTACCGGTATGCTATGCTTGATCCCGTTTTGCATTTGCTCCCAGGTTTCCGGTTTGAAGAGCAGGCTGTCCTCGATGGTAACCGTATTCTTCATGTTGGTCGTATAGCTCATGTTGATATCTTCCCACCACCTGGCCCTGCCGGAACGGTCCTTTTTCCGAAAGGGATAAAAGCGGTTCACACTGAATGAGATTTCAGGTAGCGTCAGTGTCATCAGCTTCGTCTGTGTATTCTGGCTGTGGTTGGCATTCAGGGTTAGGTAATACTTTCCGGCAAAGCTGGTCTGGTAGGCAACGCTCGACTGGAACGTATTCGACAGGTAATCCTGGGCAGTGGTCGGGTTATAGTAGTTTGATTTCCGGCTTCGGATGTTCACGTCGGCAGTAAATGTACTGTTAGGCCTTGCTTTCTTATCCTGGATATGCCGCCAGCGGATCTGGTAATCTCGGTCGCGCTGGTAATCCGGGGTCCCTTCCTCCCCTGTAATATTGATCGCATATAAAAAATCAAATGAACCGCTGTACTTGTAGCGCTTTTTATAGCGGGTAGAAGGCTTGACGGCCCAGCTTCCATGCGTATAGATATCACCTACCAGCTTTAAATCGATATAATCGTTAATGGCAAAATAGTACCCTCCATTCTCAAAGTAAAAACCCCGGTTTGCCGACTCACCCCAGGTAGGAAGCAGGATGCCGGAGTGCTTATTTTTATTTATCGGGAAAAACCCGAATGGAAGAAATAAAGGTGTGGGCACATCTTCAATGACCAGGTAAGCAGGGCCGGTCACAATCCGCTTGTTAGGGATTACCTTCGATTTGAAATACCTGAATTCATAGTCCCTGTTCTCACATTGAGGACAGGTTGAATAGGAACCACCCCTGATGTTGGCCTCATTGTTGGGCATCTTCTTGATCACCTTCCCCCTTATGGTCCCTTCCCCATCCTGCGTCATCACATTTTTAATGAGTCCTTTCTTGGTTTCATAATTGTACCTCATGGTCTCCGACCTGAACTCCGAATCGCCCTGGGTAAAGATCGGTTGCCCGCGCGGATATCCGGTTGAATCCTCAATACCCGAAGCATAGACCTCGGTTTTGTTGAAATCCATCTCCACAAAATTGGCTTTGAGATTAATGTCATCATAGGATATATCGGCATCCTGGTACATGAACACTTTCTGGTTCTTCATGTCGAAATGAAGCGAATCTACTGATTTAAAATCTACCCTGTATTTCAATGCATTCGGGGAAACTCCGGTCGGCCTTTCATAAGGAGGTATGCTGTCAATACTGATCAGGCTGTCGCCAACAAACAGAGAGTCCGGTTTAACCACCAATGTATCGGGAAGAGCACGCAGGCTGTCTTCCTGCTGCGCTGAAGTTATACTGGCATACAGTAGAAAGCCCGATAAAAGGAGGCAATATATCAGCCGGTAAACTGTTAATAAATTGGTGAACAATTGGCGTTTGTTGACGATGAATTAAGTACTATTTTTGTATTTTAAGCAATGTAAGTTTTTATGCCGGACAGCTTGTCAACTGCCGGTTTTATGATGTAAAACTAACTAAATTATTACTTAGGTGAAACGTATCCTTGTTATTTTTGGTATAATCATCGCCAGCCTCATATTCCCGCATGAAGGTTTGTCGCAGCAAAAGATACGCAAGGTTGTCATCGATGCCGGTCATGGGGGAAAAGACCCCGGTGCCCTGGGTAAGTATTCGAAAGAAAAAGATATCGCTTTGGCCATTGCACTGAAGACCGGCCATTACATTGAAAAGTACTTACCGGATGTTAACGTAATTTATACACGAAAAACCGATGTTTTTGTGGAATTGCATAACCGGGCACGCATTGCCAATGAAAACGAAGCTGACCTGTTCATTTCAATACATTGCAATGCGAACAATTCTTCCAAACCCTATGGAACGGAGACCTATGTCATGGGACTCCACAAAAGCCAGGCAAACCTTGAAGTGGCTAAATTGGAAAATGCGGCAATTTTAAAGGAAGAGGATTATTCGGATATGTATAACGGATTTGATCCTAACCGGGATGAAGATTACATTGCACTCACCCTATTTCAGAATGCTTACCAGGAAAACAGCCTGTCGCTGGCTTCCATGGTACAGGATCAGTTCAGGGAGCGCGCCAGGCTGAAAGACCGCGGAGTCTGGCAGGCAGGTTTCTGGGTATTGTATAAGACTGCCATGCCAGCCATACTGGTAGAAACAGGGTTTATCTCTAATCCCAATGATGAGAAATACCTTCGGTCGGAAGAAGGTCAAAGCTATATCGCTTCTGCCATTTACAGGGCCGTGAAGGATTATAAGAACATGATCGAAGATCCCGGTAACAAAGCGGAGATCGCCAAAGAAGTTACACCTCTGCCCCGGTCTGATATCCGTTTCCGGGTGCAGTTCGCATCATCATCCAGGGAGAAATCCCCGGATAAATTCAAAGATATTGAAAACGTGGAGGTGTACCTGCATAACGGAATGTACAAATATACTTCCGGAAACCACACCTCCTTCGCGGAGGCAATCAAACTTCAAAATAAAATACGAGCACAGCGTAAATACAGGGATGCCTTCATCGTCGCATTTAAAGACGGAAAACGCATCGATGTACAAACTGCCAGGGAACTCACAGGGCAATAAGGGTTCTTTCGTTTCATGTTTAACGTAGAAGGATTAGCGATTAACGTATTTTAACAGCAACATTGAAAATTATTATTAAATTTTCTTATCTTTGTTTTAAACCCAAATGTTTTGAAGTACAGGAAAGAGATTATCATAGGTCTGGTGTTCATCGCAGCACTTGCCTTATTTATCTGGGGTTTCAGTTTCTTAAAAGGCTTTAACCTGTTTAAGGAGCAAAGAGTGCTATATGCTAAATACGACCGGGTCAGCGGATTATCCAAAGCCAATCCGGTTTCTATCAATGGCCTGAAAGTTGGCCAGGTTTCCGATATATACTTCGAGCCAAACTTTTCAGGAAAGATCATTGTTGAGATCACCATCGAAACACTACTTCCCATACCCAAAAATTCGGTCGCACTCATATACAGTTCCGACCTGATGGGGTCAAAGGCCATTGACTTGAAACTCGGCAATGACAGCCTGCTTGTTGCCAACGGCGACACCCTGGGAACCAGGGTGGAGGCAAGCCTGAAAGAAGCAGTGAACCAGCAGATACAACCGCTCAAAGCCAAGGCGGAGGAGCTTATCCTGTCGATCGACTCAGTGGTGACCGTGATCAAAGAGATCTTCAACGAACAGGCCAGGGAAAACCTTACCAGCAGCCTTGCCAGCGTACAGGCCACCTTTGAAAACCTCGAAAGTGCCTCCTACAATCTGGACCAGATGATTGCAGCTGAAAAAGTCAGGTTTGGTGAGATCATGTACAATCTCGAGTCCATTACAACCACTATCAGGGAGAATGAGGAAGACATTGATAACATCATCTCCAATTTCTCTGTCATCTCCGATTCACTTGCACAGGCTGATATACCGCAAACCTTTGCAAATATTAATCGTGTTGTTGCTGATGTTGCCGATATCGTTGAAAAGATCGACAATGGTGAAGGAACCCTGGGAATGCTGGTAAACAATGAAAGCCTTTACAGGGACCTGCAAAAGTCAGCTGAGCAATTGAGCCTGCTGCTCGAAGACCTGAGGGTGAATCCAAAACGTTACGTACGGTTCTCGCTGTTCTAGTAACTCGTTACTCGTTACT
>JAZBOU010000205.1:0-12164 GCA_036351275.1 Bacteroidales bacterium | reverse complement strand
GTCGGGCAACAAAAGGCCTCCCGGTTTTCCGGGGGGCTTTTGTTGTATAATAGGGTGAGAAGCCTGTCCCGAGCGGAGGCGAGGGAAACCCTGGTCGGGCAACACCCCACCCCCAACCCCTCCCCAATCAGGGAGGGGCTTTTTATTTTATTAGGTTGAAGATTGAGACTAAAAAGACAAGGGTGAGAAGTTTATCCTGACTCCGAGAACTCGCGGGAAGGGAACCCTGGTCGGGCATCCAGGAGGAGGGTCTAAATTCCCAGGAGAAGGCCTTAAAAAAGCTCGTTTCAAATTTTGCCATAGTTGAAAGACTGGATATTATCATTTCTAAAACCTCTGGCTCCATAGTTATCTTTCGTGTTTTTCTTCTTTATCTGTTTTTTATTGTCAGGAAAGGAATATCACAAACTAGTTGTTGAGGGGAATTCATGCTCTATAGTAAACTGGACTCAAGAAGAGTCTTTTACGGATTATTAAATAATTCAAGGGGATACCTGCATTGATCCAAAAATCTATAAAAATTAATTCAGACCGAGGACTTATTCTTTCAAGATATTGGATGGTATAGAGGGACGATGCGCGAAGATAAATTAAGTATAGATGTATTTATTACGATGAATATTTCAGATTTTCTTATACGGGGAAGTTAATTTCATTATAAATATTTTCTAAATTTAAGATATTATTTTTATAAGCCAATTATGCTGATAACCGATAAAAACCCTCAGATCGTCATTGCTGCAGAGACGCAAGAAGAATTCAGGGATAAAGTCAATATGAATGACGGTGCACGTATTACGACAATGACAAAATTTGATGATCTGTATTTTGGAATAAAGACCCTTAATACCAGGTGGAGTCCATACAGTCATACCTCATTATGGATGCCGGAAAAAATTCTTGATATCAGTGACGAAGGGATGTTCATTATTGGCATGATGAAGTTTGACAAACTCTGGACCATATATCAGGCTGCAAATACAGGTATCACATCCCAGGAAATAGCAGTGTTCGATAATGTGCCGGACCTGGTGGATTATATCATACAACAGTGGAAGAAAGGGATGGATATTACCGACCTGTATAATGATAACGGAAATTATTATATCGTCACTTCTTCAGGTTTAAACTGGGAACAGTCTTTATTAATTGATCCATATCCTGAAAATGAAATTAATGAAAAAGGCCGTAATTTAAGTTTTATAACAGAGTTGATGCCATTGGACGATAAAAATAACCTATGGGTCTTCTCAGGAAACACAGGATATAATGCCATGGCAAAAGGTTTTATAAGTAATAAGAACATTGACTCTATTCAAAAGGGCGTACGTACTGAAGAAGGTTTCAATGATGGATACAGGGCCACCTTGATAAGAAGTGTTCTCCAAAAGTTATTTATAGTCCTATTAAAGTAATTAAGCAATAAAGGCTCAGCCACTCATCTTTGCTGCACACACAAATGGGAATATACCGTAAGCTACAGCCCAAAGCAAGTTCCTGCCAGATATTCGAATATCATCTTATGGAATCCAGATATTCTCTTCATTTCAAGAAAGCTATCAGTTGTTATAAATTCGATTGTAATTCTTATTTTTTCATTATTTTAGTAATAAATGCCTACAATCTACGTCATATCCGACGGCACCGGCCGTACTGCGCAGCAGGCTGTGAAAGCTGCACTGACCCAATTCAAAGGAAGTAATCCGGAAATTAAAAGATACGGCAATATTCTCGACACCAAACATGTAGAATGGATCGTTGCACATGCAAAGGCTGAAAATGCTATCATTATACATACCCTTGTAACCGACAAACTTCGTGAGGAATTGGTGAAACTCGCCCGCATTCACAATGTTGAGCAGATCGACCTGATGGGGCCACTGCTACACAGGCTTTCCGATCAACTTTCTACTAATCCTTCCGAAGAACCGGGAATATACCGTATGCTAAGTGATTCCTACTTCAGAAAGATCGAAACAATGCAATTTGCATTCAAGCATGATGATGGCAAGCGAATCGATGCTATTGGCCAGGCTGAGATTATTCTTTTGGGGGTATCCAGAACCTTCAAAACCCCACTGAGTATCTATCTTGCCTTCCGGGGCTGGTATGTAGCGAATGTGCCCATAATACTGAACTATCCCATTCCTGATGAAGTTCTCCAGGTATCAGGACAGAAAATCTTCTGTCTCACTACTTACCCATCAAGGCTGGCTCAGTTGCGTCGTGCACGTGATGAACGCCTGGGAGGGAATACAGGAAACTATGCCGACCCGGAATATGTGAGAAAAGAAATAAATTATGCCAACAGGATATTCGACACTCATTCCAACTGGCAAAGGATCAATGTGACCAGCAAATCAATTGAAGAAATTGCCGCCGAGATCATCGCACTTCTTCCAAAAAAGATGATATTCGAAGATGATTCTGATGATGAGATATAATGTCCTCATGGGTCCGCGGAGCCGTGAGATCATTACCTGCTTCTTTGAGGCGTGCCTTACTTGTTCTCCCGCTGGCGCGGAGCATTACACGCTTCGCGTTTTTATATTACACATACCGCAAACCATATACCACCTGCCAACAATATTGCCGCTGAAGACTTCCAGTATTGTATCCCTTCGAATATCGACCAATCGCCAAATCGTCTAAATTATTTGCCTCCTTCGAACTGGGGGAGGTGTGGAGGGGGCTGAGATGCGCGGACAGTACGTGATCATGTTAATATTCGCGCGCTGGGGAAATTTGCGGGTGAACATTAAGCTGACTTCAAACGCTATTTTTCTTCATCCCCGTGACTTACCCGTTGTTCGCCGGGAACCTGCTTGTTGATCGATATCTCGTTATCTGCTTTTTTTACCCGCTTACGGGTCTTTTCTGAAAACTGGTTCATTTCTTCCACCATTTCCCATTCACCATATTTATCTTCTTCCAGGGCTTTTGGTGATCGTTTTCTCTTAATATGCTGGTCTTCCCTGATCCTGAATTTCCCACCACGGTGGTCTTTGTAGACCATCCCCATTTTCTTGAGTTCAATCAGGTGTTCCAGGATGGTCAGCGTATCACTGTCGAGCTCCATGACCAGGTCGCCATAATAGGCTCCGTTACTGGTTTGAAGAAAATCAAGGATCTCCTTTTTCGTTTTTTTGAGAGGTATGTTTGATAGTTTAATTTTTGACATGCTTATGAATAGATTGCAAGTGGAATGTCAACTGAATCAATTAGCTTTTCAACGGAAGAACGGGTGAAAAACCGGTTCAGGAAATTCTCACTTTCGTTTCTCATGGAAAGTAATTCAAATTCTTCTGACTTAATGAGCCTTTTAACTTCCTCCGTCATTTTTTGAGGTGCTATGTCCCGATGCGTGCACTTTAGATCCGGCAGCTCTTTTCCAAGGAGGCTGATAAATCCTTCACGTTTTAACACGGAATCAAAATTTTCAGGGTCAACCATATGCACAAGACTGACTTCCGCCCCGAAACTGCTGAATATTTTGCTGAGTTGCTTCAGTGCCTCCAGGTCCCCGGCACGGTAATCGGTCAGGTAGGCTACCTTCCGGGGTATCTTGAGTGTTTTCTTGTCCGGTATGATCCAGCCCGGGATCTTAACATGGGTCAGGATCTCAGTATTTGAATCCCCGAGGATCTTTTCCAGAAAACCATGCTCTTCGTGTTTTAGCATCAGCATATCCGGATTATATTTATTAACATATTCGATTATACTGCTAACCCAGGGTCCTTCTGAAGTGCTTCTCTCAATTGACATGCTTGAGGGGATTTCCGATTTCAGCTCATCCATCACCGAAACGAAATGATCATTGATGGCATCTTTCTGCTCATGAATACTGGCCATCGAGGAAACGGCCATAGCAGATCCGCTTCCGGCGTATCCGGTATATTGAGATGTGTTTACAATATACAGGAATGTAAGCCTGGCTGATAGCGCCGATCCCAATGTGATTGCCGATCTGAGAAGGCTTTCATTATTATTACTGACTTCAAGCGGTAAAAGAATTTGATATTCACGCATAATTGTAATTATTTTTTACAAAAATATATAAAATAGGACACAAATGCAAGAAAAATGTAAAAATAATTGTCATTTTGCTTGCTGAATATGGTAAAATATTTTATCTTTACCGGTCATTTAGAATATATCATTATGCATTATTTTGCCAGAAACCTAAAATACCTGAGGCGTGAAAAAGGCCTTAGCCAGGAGCAATTTGCAGGACTTGTGGGATTGAACAGGGGGAATATCGCATCATATGAAAAGCAAAGTGCTGAACCCAGTATCGTGAACCTGACCAAAATTGGAAAATTTTTTAACATTGATTTGAATGATATCATCGAAAAAGACCTGTCATTGAAAGATGATATCATCGATAAACTTGAAGATGCAGATCTATCCGGCAATTTAGATGAAGAGCCGGTGAAGGAATTATTCATAGAATCGCTGGAAGAAAACCAGAAGAAGATCGAGAAATTCAGGAAACGGTCGGATGAAATGGCCCGTATTCTTGACGGGTTCAAGCAATTCCATAAATTCAGGATGGAAAATTCCGAAAAACTTTCAGATGATGTAAAAAAAATGGCCCTTGACTATGAAAAATTGCTTGAAGTGCTGGAAGAGGTGCTTTCAACCAACAAGCATATCATGCAATTGCTTGATAGGCATGAATAAATATTATGAATAATCAAACGACCTGAGATCGATTCCTGAAATAGTAGTAATGTAATATTATGTGCCTATTTCGGATATTCAGCCATTCCGGCAAAATTCAACCTACTCCTTTATAAATTTCACCACACGGTTCGCCTCTTTCTCCATAATGCGCAGGAAATATATTCCCTGTGGAAGTGAAGAAATATCGATCTCTGCATTTTTACTTGCGCAATACTGCTTTAATAATACTTTTCCGCTTAGATCGATCACATTGAGTTCGGCATCCGGGTGATCATCGTAAAAGGTAATATTCAGCTTTTCTCCGGCAGGATTTGGATACAGTTGAAATCTGCGTTCTGCTGTCTCCGGGATCCCCAGCAGGGAAGCACAGAAATCCTCCCATTCTGCCTCAACTTCCACGGTTGTCCAGGCATTGTTTGTGATCTTTATGTTTGAAACAAAGCCAGGGGATGCTTCATCGGCAAGCACCGAAGGATGGTCCCGGAAGAATATGAGATAATTGTCGGGGTCGTGAAACTTGTATTCCTGGGTCATGCTGTCATCGTATTCTGCAAATTCAGTCCCGTTTACATAAATCTTGATCAGCCCCGAATTATCCCTGACCAGGATCAACTGGTAAAAATTCTCGGTATCGAAGAAATCGGTGGCTCCTGCAGTTCCGAATGGCCAGAATTCAAGTGTGCCATTTGTGGGAGAATTGGTCAGATAAATGTACATTCCGTGGTCGTCGGTATGCGTAAAACTCAGGATCCTGACCCAGGCCGGGGGGCTGATGAATTCATCGAACTGGAAGATGAAGGAAAGGGAATACGATTCTGTGATAAATCCCTCCGGGCAGTTGAACTGCAATCCGGCATCATCTTCAAAAAAATAACCTCCGGCAGTACCGCCTTCTTCGCAGGTAGTGGAAGGAACAGACCGTGTAACAAATTCGCCTGTAAGACCGCTGTTGTTTGGGATCTGTACGAGTGGAGGTGCATCCACTACATTTCCCATGAAATTTTCACTCAGCTTATAAATATAAGTCTGGGATTGTGCTGTAAAAGGGAACAGAAAGATGCTGAGCAGAAATAATAATGGTAAAGCTTTCCTTATCATAATCAGTTAGTTAAAATTAATATGTACACAATAAAGATACGACGAAACAGAAGGAATTGCAAGTCCGGGTACCCTACATGAACTCACAGCCTGGTAAAGCTGTGCGGCTTTTTGCAACCCTTGAAGAAGCTTTTTGTCTCTAAGGGTGGTTGAACATTTAAACTGAAGAAATCATGAAAACAAGAAAATCTATACTCATTATACTTACAGCCGTATTGCTGATCATGGCCGGATGCGGAAAATCTGCCATACGTATCAAAGGAAACGGAAATGTGGTAAGTGAAACCCGTGCCCTGGCATCATTCAATATGATTGAGAATGAAGGAGCATTCGATGTGTATATCGTCCAGGATTCCGTGTATGAAGTGACCATCGAAGCCGAATCAAACCTGATCGGCTATGTGCGCACTGAAGTGCAGGGCAGTAAACTTAACGTCTACACCAAAGAAAACCTGAAAACGCATTACATGATCAAGCTGTATATCCACACACCGGATGTCAACAGTGTGCGACTGAGTGGCTCAGGTTTGATCGATCTGGGAAACGTACTCACTGATAACCTGGAGGTTGTCCTGTCAGGTTCGGGAGACATACGTGGTAGCGTAAATGCCGATTATGCCAGTGTAGGCATCAATGGATCCGGAACTGCAAACATGGGATTGATGTGTAACGAATTACACACCAGCATCAGTGGTTCAGGCGATATGTATTTTTCGGGCCAGGCCGAGACGGCATATTTCAACATCAGTGGTTCCGGCTCGATTCGTGCCTATGAACTGCAAGTGGAAAATTGTTATGCCGATATTTCGGGTTCCGGCGATATGTTTGTGAATGTCTCCGAATTACTGGACGTGAAGATCTCCGGAAGCGGATCAGTACATTATATCGGATACCCCGAGATCCATACCAATATCTCCGGAAGTGGAAGCGTGATCAGCGGGAATTAGCATACTCTTTTAAACTCATCTCCATAGATTCCCCGCCCGCCGAGGTTGAAATATTCAACACGGCGGGCGTTTTTCCAGATAAGACAGAAGAATGAAGAAGTAGATATCAGATCGCGAAGGAGAATGTTGATCACCAGGTACTTCTTCTCTCTTCTCTCTTCTCTTTTCTATCAACTTCTAAATTCTAGCCTATACTATCTCTTTTCAAGTTCCAGGTTTTTCTTAGCTGTTTTCACACTTGCCGTGAATATTGCAAGCAGCTCACTGCATTCATCCAAAAGAATTGTCAACATTTGCATTTCCTCGAAATTTTGAGTCTGTTCGATTATCTGCAAATTGATGTGTGTCTCCCTCAATTCCTTGAGAACAATGCTTGCCTTATGGATAAAATCTTTCTTTGATTGTGCATTTCGTGCTTCTCCATAATTCAGTGCGCATGAAGTAGCGGATCGAATGATCTGATCCGCAAGAGACTTGAACAGGTGATTTTTTCTGATGATTCCTGCAAATTTGATTATGGCAGACGCAAATTTAACTAACCTGATTTCGATATCGTTTTTCATAACAGATGATTTAGGGTTCTATCTATTAATACCGATATCTTAAAAATGTCGCGTTTTTCCAGATAAGACAGAAGAATGAAGAAGTAGATATCAGATCGCGAAGGAGAATGTTGATCACCAGGCACTTCTTCTCTCTTCTCTCTTCTCTTTTCTCTTTTCTATCACCTTCTAAATTCTGGTCTATACTATCTCCTTCCCTACACCCACTTCTACATCTACATTTTCCAACTTCCAATAGAAGCATATGAATAATAACAGCAGAGAAAAGTAACTTTTAATGGTTAAAATAAGTAACAATACGTAGTTAATAACTAGTGTAATCACCTAAAAAGATCATATCGGTTTCTATATATATTTGAGAAATACGGCAATAAGGACAAACTAAATAATCCAAAACTAAACATTATCAAATCATGAGGAAACTTAATCTTTTGCTGGTCAGCATGCTCTTTGCTGCGGTTCAGGTTTTTGGTCAGGCAGTAACGAACAAAGCTGCCCTGAATGAGATTTCACAACAGAAATCAGTTGAATTCCAGGTAAAAAAGGCTGATGCACGTGCATTCGCCAGCCAGAATGACTTACCCTTCATTATCGACAATGATGAGGTGCTGATGGAATTGATGTTTATCGATGATCTGGGCCAACCACAGTATTATATTACGAACAATGCGAATGCCTCCGTGAGTATTTCAACGAATAAGGTAAATACCGGGGGAGGATTCGGGTATTCACTTGATGGCAACGGGATGACCGTACATGAATGGGATGGAGGAGCCGTACTGGGCACACACCAGGAATACAATGGCCGTGTTGTGATGGGCGATGGCGTGACTACTACCCATTACCATTCAACACATGTTGCCGGCACCATGATCGCATCCGGTGTGCAGGCTAACGCCAAAGGGATGGCACCTGCAGCCAACCTCAGGGCCTTCGACTGGAACAGTGACGAATCAGAGATGGCTGCCGAAGCAGCCAATGGTGCACTGGTCTCGAACCACTCTTACGGATACGGACGTGGCTGGGTATGGACAGGCACTACATGGAGTTGGTACGGCAATACAAGCATCAGTACACAGGAAGATTACCTGTTCGGCTTTTATGACAGCCAGGCACAGGACTGGGACCAGATCGCTGCAAATGCGCCCTATTATTTGATCTGTAAATCGGCAGGGAACGACCGTGGCGACGGACCTTCCAATCCACCTTATCCGCTTGACGGCCCTTACGACTGTGTGTCTCACGCAGGTGTTGCCAAAAATGTACTTACCGTGGCTGCAGTGGAAGATGTTATTGGAGGTTACAGCGGCCCATCCAGTGTTACCATGAGCTCTTTCAGCGCCTGGGGCCCCTGCGATGACGGACGCATCAAACCTGATATTTCAGCCAACGGTGTGAGTCTTTATTCAACCGACGACGATAATAATGCTGACTATACCACCCTGAGCGGAACTTCTATGGCTACACCCTCCGCAGCCGGCTCAGCTATTCTTCTCCAGGAACATTATGAAAACCTGAACGGAACAGGTAATTATATGCTCGCATCCACACTGAAAGCATTGATCATTCATGCAGCTGATGAAGCCGGAAACAATCCAGGCCCCGATTATGAATTCGGCTGGGGGCTCATGAATACCTATGCGGCTGCAGAAGTGATCTCCGATGACCCATCCCTGAATACGATCGAAGAAATTACCCTTAACAACGGAGGTTCTTACCAGCGCACCGTTACTGCAGATGGCACACAGCCTTTGCAGGTTACTATTGTCTGGACGGATGTTCCCGGAACACCTGTTGGCGCATCACTCGATCCCTCAGACCCGATGATCGTAAATGAACTCGACCTCAGGATCACAGCAGGATCCAACACCTATTATCCCTGGAAACTCAACCGGACCAACCCTTCGGCCGCTGCCACCCGCAACAGCGAAAACAATGTTGATAACGTGGAGATGGTAACCATTGATAACCCGGTTGCGGGGACTGATTATACGATTGTGGTAGACCATGATGGTACTTTATCAGGCGGATCCCAATTGTTCTCCCTGGTGGTAACAGGGATAGGTAGCGCAACCCCGATGCCGCCGGTAGCCGATTTTTCAGCGAATAATACCAATCCGCTGACCGGCGCTTCTGTTACATTCACCGATCTTTCTACCAATGCTCCCACAACATGGAACTGGTCTTTTAGTCCGGCAACGGTAACATTTGTGAATGGTACAAGCGCCAGCTCTCAGTTTCCGGAAGTTACTTTTGATGTTGCCGGGACTTATGATGTTACCCTTGAAGTTAGCAATACACATGGATCCGATACGGAGGTAAAAACAGCGTATATCAGTGCGACCGACCCCCTGCCATTCGCATTGCCATGGACAGAAGATTTTGAGGGAGCAACAACGCTTACATACACATCAAATTCAGCATCGCTGAACGGGCTACCCGACTGGGGTTATGAAAAAACAGCCAACGGGCGCCTCAGGTTCAGCGCGGGCAGCGGATTCTATTATTCCGGAACGCATGCTGCGACGCTTGATGCGGATCCTTCAGGTACATATTCGGTGAATTACCTTACCGTAACACTGAACCTCTCATCCTATGCTGCATCAGAGAACCTTGAACTCTCCTTTCAATTCATGCACCATGGAGAAGAAACACATGCCAACGACAGGGTTTGGATCAGGGGAAGCAACACGGACAGTTGGATCGAAGCCTACGACCTTGATGCGAACAAGGGTACCTCAGGTGTGTGGAACCTGGCACAGATGATCGATATCGATGCCCTGCTCGGCGGTGCCGGACAAACCGCATCACAAACTTTCCAGATCAGGTTTGGACAGGAAGATAACTATCCTGCTACAAGCCTTACCGCCAGCGATGGATATACATTTGATGATATTAGCATACAGGAAACGGATCCCAATGCATACGTGATCAGTACTTTCCCGTATTCACAAAGCTGGGAAGATGGTTTTGGTCTCTGGGTACAGGGCACAGGTGATGATTTCGACTGGAGCAGGAACAGTGGGGGAACCCCTTCAAGTTCTACCGGTCCGCTCAGCGCCCATGACGGAACGTGGTATATGTACACCGAGGCTTCCAGCCCAAGGGTGAATGGCGATGAGGCACACCTGGAAGCCGCATTCAACTTCAGCACACTGCAGTCTCCTGAGTTAACCTTCTACTATCACATGTTTGGTATTTCTATCGCATCACTGCATGTCGATGTATACAATGGAAGCTGGAACAACAGCGTTTGGTCGGCCATAGGACCGCAACAGAGTGCACAGGGTGATCCCTACGAACAGGCTGTTGTTGATCTGTCGGCATACGGCGGGCAGGAAAACATTACGATCCGCTTCAGGGGCATTGTGGGATCGGGTACAAGCTCGACCTATTACAGCGATATTGCCATCGACCTGGTAGAAGTGACCGGCAGCACCGGGCCTGTACCTCCGGTGGCTGAATTTACGGCAGATGTTACAGATATACCCGTAGGCGGGACCGTTCAGTTTACTGATCAGTCTACTGGCAACCCCACCAGCTGGACTTGGACCTTTGAAGGAGGTGATCCCGGTACAAGCACCGATCAGAATCCTAATGTGACATATAACACTGCAGGGATCTATACTGTTACGCTGGAAGCTACCAATGCGGCAGGATCGGATATCGAAACAAAGACTGCCTATATTACCGTTCATGCACCTCCTGTTGCTGATTTCTCGGGTACACCAACCAGTATTGATGAAGGAGGCACGGTGAACTTCACTGACCTTTCAACAAATGCAAGCAGCTGGTCATGGACCTTTGAAGGCGGTACACCTGCTACAAGCACTGACCAGAATCCAGCTGTTGTATACAACACTGCGGGAACATACACAGTAACACTTGAAGCCGGCAGTCCTTATGGCACTGACACCGAAACCAAGGTTGGATACATAGTGGTAACATATGTGCCAACTCCCCCTGTGGCAAATTTCACTGCTGACGCTACGGATATTCCGGTAGGAGCAAGCGTGAACTTCACAGACCTTACGACAGGTGACCCGATAAGCTGGTCATGGACTTTCGACGGAGGTACTCCGACAAACAGTACGGCTCAAAATCCTAGCATTGTTTATAACACTGCTGGTACGTACACTGTAACCCTGGAGGCAACAAATGTATCGGGATCGGATACTGAGACAAAAACCGCTTATATTACTGTACATGCACCTCCTGTTGCTGATTTCACAGGTACGCCACTGCTTATTAATGAAGGGGGTACCGTGGTCTTCACAGACCTTTCAACCGGTGGTGCTACAAGCTGGAACTGGACCTTTACTGGAGGAACTCCTTCTAACAGCACTGCACAGAATCCGAGCGTTGTTTATAACACAGCAGGTACATATGATGTATTGCTCGAGGTTACAGGTTTATATGGCAGTGATACGGAAACCAAAGCAGGATATATTACGGTAAACCATGTGCCGACTCCTCCTGTTGCCGATTTTACGGCCAGCGCCACCAATATACTAGCTGGAGAAAATGTGAGCTTTACTGATATTTCAACAAATAGCCCGACTTCATGGTCATGGACATTTGTCGGAGGTACACCAGCCACAAGTACATCACAGCACCCTGTAGTAAACTATGCTATTGCGGGTGTTTATACAGTTGAACTTACTGCAAGCAATGCAGATGGTTCAGATACTGAGACCAAGATAGATTATATCACGGTTACCAATCCACCAAGCAGCACCCTGCTTAGCTTTACCGATTTCGAAGGTGGCTGGGGCATCTGGACCGACGGCGGCGGTGACTGTGAACTTTACACCTCAGGCACCTATGCATATAACGGAAGCAATGCTGCCGATATTCAGGATAACAGCGG
>JAZBOU010000204.1:0-4936 GCA_036351275.1 Bacteroidales bacterium | reverse complement strand
GTGAGGAAGGTTATAAAGCAATAAGACCAGACCTCACAGGTTCAAGAACCTGTGAGGACTCTTTGGCTGCAACCATTGCCCTCCGTAGCTTACCACGAGCGTTGAAGCTACTCTGCGGAGGCGTGCCGTAGAAGGGTAAACTGCAAAGAGTCCTCCTCCGGCAGCTGCAGCTTTTCTGATTCATGCTTTAAAATTTTCATGTTAGCGTAAAATAATGAATTTATTATTTTATTTTAGCGCTTAAAAGTAAAATAACATTATCTTTGTTTTACTTTGACTTTTAGCCCATGATTGAACTTGAAAAATATCAGGCAGGCCATTATGAGAAGGCATTGGGATACCGATATTTTGTGCCCTCAAAGATTAATGATGAATGGACATGGACAACACCTGCTTTGAACCGCTTGCTTGAGAAAGCAGCAGTTAAGCTTGGAGAACTCAATTCATTTGCAAGGCTGGTGCCAAACATCGACCTTTTTATCCAGCTACATGTTACAAAAGAAGCAGTGGTTTCAAGCAGGATCGAAGGAACGCGGACAAATGTTGATGAAGCATTCTTTCCTTATGAAGAGATCCTTCCTGCAAGAAGAAATGACTGGCTGGAGGTAAATAATTACATCAAAGCTCTGAATGAAGCAGTCGCAGAACTTGAAAAGTTGCCCTTATCATCAAGGCTGATCAGGAAAACGCATAAAATATTGCTCGAAAGTGCCCGTGGTGAGCACAAACTGCCTGGTGAATTCAGAAGTAGTCAAAATTGGATAGGTGGCAATAGCCTGGCAGATGCTGTTTATATCCCTCCGCAACACGAATTGTTGAATGATTTAATGAGTGACCTTGAAAAATTCCTTCATAACGATGAAATACAGGTTCCCTCGCTCATCCGTATTGCCATTATTCATTACCAGTTTGAAAGCATCCACCCTTTCCTGGATGGCAACGGTAGAATCGGAAGGTTAATTATACCCTTATTTCTGGTCAGCCACGGAATTCTTGATAAACCTCTACTATATCTTTCGAGTTACTTCGAAAAAAATAAAGGATTATATTATGATAACCTATCGATGGTCAGGACAAAGAATGATATGCTTCAATGGCTGAAGTATTTCCTGGTTGGAATTGAACAGACTTCAGCTCTTGCCGTACATACATTATCCGAAATCCTGTCACTTAAAGAAACTATTGACCGGGATATCAGTGCAACTTTTGGCCGGAGAAGCATTTCAGCCTTGAATTTAAATCAGGAACTATTCAAAAACCCCGTAATTACGGTTGAACAAGCTTCAGAAAAATGTAATTTAAGTTTCAAGGCTGCTAACGATCTAATTGGATTATTTAATCAAAAACAGTATTTGAAAGAAATAACCGGTCAATCCCGGAACCGGATATTCATCTTCGAACCTTATCTCAAAATATTTGAAAACCATTAAACTGGAACGAAAATGATGTGAGGGTTCAGAAGGTGATTAAACAATGATATATGCGACCCCTCCGGGGTCGGGAGGTTTATTTCACACCCATTCTCTACCAACGTGTGATGCCTCCGGCATCAATATGAAACAATGCTCCGTTGGTTAGATTCTGCCTGTAAGCCACCATCTGAAGTTGACCTATTTTATTTTGAGTTAAAGGTCACCTTGGGTGGTTCCCAGCCAAACAGTAAAGTCACTCTCAGGAATAAAGGGATCCATCACCCTTACTCTCGGCCGGCCTTCCCGGTCCAATGTTATAAACGCACAGGTTTCGGCGGAAGTCATTATTTCCCTTGCTGCAACACTTAGCCTATTGCGTAATGAATCCGGTTTGCATCTTTTTCGATTTTGTTACCAATAACAAATTTAATAATTCCCTGAACTATTCTACTGAGCCACAGGCAAACCCCGATAGCTATCGGGGAAGGACCGCTTAGCGACCTGTACCTCACCTAATTTGATTCATCCCTGTTAATTTCGTATATTGTGGGGATCCATGCATTACCTATGAGAATTATATTTTTCATCATTTCATTTTTATACCTGGCAACACTAAGCAGCCAGATTACATTTCAGAAAACTTATGGCTATCAGTATACCGACTTTGGAAGCTCTGTTGAAACTACCCCGGATAATGGGTATATAGTGACGGGGGGATCACAACTTTATGAATGGCCCTGGGGGCAGTGGGGGTTGGACACTTTTGCAGTTTATACAATAAAAGTGAACATGTATGGCGACACCATATGGACCAAACGTATAAGAATAAATGATCATGATAGGGGACAATGTGTTATCAATACCATGGATGGGAACTATGTAATAACAGGAACAACTTATGTAGCAGATCCCTATCCTTCTTTTAACTACGAAGTCAGAATTTTCCTCCTTAGCCTTGACGAGAACGGAAATGAGAACTGGCGCAAAACATTTAGTGAACATGGCGAGTATGGTCATTATATACAACAAACTTTAGATCATGGATTTATTATCACCGGAGATAAAGGTGTAATAGATTCCAGTTATAATGTCTTACTCATTAAAACAGATATTCAGGGAAATGTTATGTGGCGGCAGCAATATGGAGGGCTTGAAACAGACAATGGGTATTATGTTGAGATTACCGCTGATAGTGGGTACATGATAGTTGGCTCTACGCGTAGTATGGGAGCAGGAGAAACTGATATGTATTTGATCAAAACAGATCAAGATGGAAACCTAGAATGGTCACGATCGTACGGTGGTTGGAATTATGAATGGGGATTTCACGGGCAGCAAACCAGAGATGGCGGATATATCCTTGTAGGACGAAGTAGATACCCAAACGATGATGATGTCCTATGCCTTGTTAAAACAAATCATTTGGGGGATTCTATGTGGACAAAAAAGTATATGCTATATAAAGAGAGTACAGGAAATTGTGTCAGGCAAACTATGGACCAGGGATATATTATTACAGGTCGTACAGATAGTGCCACTCTGAGACCTCACATGTTCCTAATGAAGACCGACAGTCTGGGCAATGAAGAGTGGGCCAGGATCTTTGATGATCAGGTCTCTGCAGGATTTTCAGTCAAACAAACTTCAGATAGCGGATATATAATTACAGGAGGTATGGGGCCCTATACTGAGAAATTCAATGTAGTGCTGCTTAAACTCGATAGAGAAGGGATGCTAATATCCGGAATTCAAACCCATGAACCAGCAAGCATCAATATTAAAATATTCCCTTCACCTTTCACTTCATCAGCAAACCTTGTTTATACATTAGATGAGCCATCCTTTGTCACAATTGAATTCTTTAATTCCCATGGTCAGTTCATTCAGAAAAAGGAACTGCAGCAACCAAAAGGTGAACAAAGGGTGAAGTGGAATACCGAATATTTACCGTCCGGGATTTATTTTTGCAGAATTTATTTAAGTACAGGAGAGTGTGGAACCAGCAAATTACTGAAATACTAGCTGGAACATCCGCTCCGTATTCCCACCTATTTGCCATTTTTCAGGCTTCGATTTCATTTTCGGCCACAACAAAAGCCAGATGATGATCTTCCATCAGGTAGTTTATACGGATTTTTTCACCACTCTGAAAAACTCCCGATCCCAAACCGAAAAGTAAGCTTCAGCGTCAAACTCTTCATAATAGATCAGGAATTTTCTCAGGTTCTTTCGTACACTTTCCGGATATGCCCGTAAATAAGCCATTTTGGTTTCTGCCTGATCGGTAATATTAATCTGAACATCCGGTTCAGGCATTCCGTCAATGCCATATAATTCGTTGGCTGCCGGACTTGCCTGCGGATAACCCCATTTTTCCATTTTGGGGATCATAAATTTATCTATCTCTTCTTCTACATGTTTTGTTAAAACACTCTGATAGATCCATTGTGCACTGATCTTATCGTCATTGAACAGATCTAAAACCAATTGACTTAGAAATATATGATCAGGATGTCCATATCCCCCTTTGATATTATCCAGGGTAAATATTACCGATGGATTAAATTCATTTATTCTTGTGATCAATGCATCGGCAACTTTATCATGAAGAAATTGTTTTTTGATCTCATCATAAGGTATCGGCATATAAGGGTATTTCACCGTATCTGACCCCGGGCGATAAAGTCCGTCCTCCAATATTCTTTCGGAACCCTCACAAATAATATGTGCAGGATTTCTATCCTCTCCGGAAATATTATGTCTCTCAAAGCTTAACTGTTTTATGGTCCAGCCATTTGCTGTCAATTTAGCAATTGTGCCCGACATCATACAGTCATCATCATCATGGGCAACTATGATCAGGGCACTTTTATTCGATACCGTATCCAAATAGGTATCTTCAGGATAAGTTTCAGTAGCGGCAAACACTTTAAGCTCTTCAATGGTCGGTTTATACGAGCAGGATAATACACCCAGAGTAATAATTGCAAGCATTATCACATTATACTTTTTCATAATATGCTGTTTAAAATGTATCTATTGAAAGCTAGCTTTAAAATATGATCTCATCTTGTAACCACATATATACAAACGACATATGATGCTCAATATTATTTTTTCACATTATATCATCTGAAAAAGTATCCTGGTTACAACTTCAGGCAAAAAGGGACTCACGAAAGTGAAGTCCCTTTTTTCATTGCCCATTCCACATTCTGCATTTCTCATGTCACATGTATAGCAAAGGTTAGTAAGTATAAGTTGTCATCCTGACACCGAAGAGCGAAGCGACACGGTGGAAGGACCTGCTGGCGTTTTGCAGAACACCATCAGAAAGCACCTCTATCGTCTTCACTACGTGCAGTGAAGCACGAAATCCGAAATCTTTAAGTCAGAAAAAAACACCACTACAGCGCGTCAACTTTCTTTTGAGCATCTGATCTGATCCTGGCCGCCTGTTGTTTGGCCGTATTGATGATGCCATCGGCCTTTTTATCGGCTTCTGCAACCATTTGATCAGCTTC
>JAZBOU010000203.1:0-16356 GCA_036351275.1 Bacteroidales bacterium | reverse complement strand
TCTTAATTATTATTTAGAAAAGTTCTTTATTATATAAGAGAATATTCGTAAACTTGCAGCCGGAAAAGAACGCAGCTTCTCAAGTATGAAAATTCTTTCATTTTTAAGAAAATCAAAAGCGGGCATTGTTGCAGTCCTGATATTGGCCGTGCTGGTATTTTCAATGATAATGAGTACGTCTGTGGTGTTTGCCGGCAACGAAAAGGAATACCAGGGTGAAGATGACGCCTTGCACGAAGATGTTGAAGAGGCAGAACTTCAAGCAGGCAAGATAATCATTGATCACCTCATCGACTCGCATGAATGGCATCTCTGGACCTATAAAGGACATCATGTTTCCATTCCCCTTCCCGTATTACTTATCCATGATGGAGAATTCCATGCTTTCTGGTCAAATAAACTGGCACACGGACACCGGCACAACGGATTCTATATCGAGTCAGAAGGAAAAAACAAAGGAAAGATCGTCAGGGATGTTCAGCATGGTATGGTCGACAATGAGATCATAGCAGAAACCGGCATCACGGAGCTTCCGCTCGACCTCTCGATCACCAAAAACGTTTTTAGCATACTGTTCAGTTCTGTCCTGTTGATCATCATTTTCACTTCTGTAGCGAAAACATACAGGAGAAGGGAAGGGAAGGCTCCAAAAGGCTTACAATCATTTATGGAGCCCGTTATTATCTTTGTTCGCGACGATATTGCCAGGTCATCGATCGGAGAAAAGAAGTACGAACGCTACATGCCGTTCCTCCTTACCTTGTTTTTCTTTATTTTCCTGAATAACCTGCTGGGAATCGTTCCATTTTTCCCCGGTGGTGCCAATGTTACGGGGAATATCGCAGTAACAGGCGTAATGGCTGTTTTTACCTTCCTGATCACAAGTTTCAGCGGGAACAGGCAATACTGGACACACATCATCAATACACCGGGCGTACCCTGGTGGCTGAAGTTCCCGGTACCGCTTATGCCCATAGTTGAGATCATGGGAGTATTCACAAAACCTTTCGTGCTGATGGTTCGTCTCTTTGCAAACATTACTGCAGGGCATACCATCATACTTGGTTTTATCAGCCTGATCTTTATTTTCGGAAACGTTAATCAATATGCCGGGCTGGGTGGCGTAGCCATCGCAGTTCCCTTTGCCATATTCATGTACCTGCTTGAATTGCTGGTTGCATTCATCCAGGCTTACGTATTCACCCTCTTGTCGGCCCTCTATTTCGGTATGGCCATTGAGGAACATCATTAATGAACCTTGTAATAACAACTAAAACAATAAGTATTATGAGTCTTTTAAGTATTATGTTACAGGCAGCAGCAGACCTTGCCCCACTCGCTCAGATGGGTGCCGGGCTGGGTGCAGGAATCGCAGCTATCGGTGCCGGTATCGGTATAGGCCAGATTGGCCGCGGTGCTGTTGAATCCATCGCCCGCCAGCCGGAAGCAGTCGGTGATATCAGGTCAAACATGATCATCGCCGCCGCGCTTATCGAGGGTGTGGCTTTCTTTGCTATTGTCGTAAGTTTCTTGCTTGTACTCCTTTAGGAGTATGGGTATTGTTCCCTGCATTTCAACGGTTGGTTGTGATGCAGGGGACTTTTAACTAAAAAATCAATACATATGGAAATAGTTAGCCCCGGAATAGGACTGATCATCTGGATGACCATCTCCTTTGCAGCCCTTATTTTTATCCTGAGGCGATATGCGTGGAAGCCCATCCTGAAATCGCTTCACGAGAGGGAATCAACCATTGATGAAGCTTTGAACCAGGCAAACAAGGCCCGTGAGGAGATGAAAACCCTTAAAGCAGGCAATGAAAAGCTCCTTAAAGAAGCCCAGGAAGAACGCAATGTGATGCTGAGAGATGCGCGTAAGGTAAAGGATGCTATTATTGAGGAAGCTAAAACAAAGGCAAATGAAGAAGCCAACAATATTGTTGAAAATGCCAAAGAACGCATTGAAAATGAAAAAATGGCTGCCATGACCGACCTTAAAAACCAGATCGCATCCATTTCCATTGAAGTAGCTGAAAAAATACTGGAACGTGAACTTGCTGCAGAAAACAAGCAGGAAGATTTCATCAAATCATTGATCGATAAAACGAAACTCAATTAGCAAATGCCAGGTACATTGATCGCAAAACGCTATGCAAAGGCACTCTTCGACTTTTCTCTGGAAATGAATAAAGTGGAAGACGTTAAATCCGATATGGAACTGCTTTTGTCGGTTTGCAAATCAAATGCTGACTTCAGGCAATTGCTCAGAAGCCCAGTCATACGAGCGGAAAAAAAACAACAGGTGATGAGATCACTTTTCAAAGATCAGATTAGCGAGATAAGCGCTCGCTACCTGGATATCATCACACGAAAAAGAAGAGAAAACCAAATTGAGCATATCGCCGGGGAGTATATCGAAGCTTACAAAGAATTCAAGCACATAATTACAGTTCATTTTGCAAGTGCCAGCGGCATTAATGATGAGATCCGGAAAAAAGTCACAGGCTTGCTTGAAGAACAAACCAAAGGCACTATCGAACTAATTGAAGAGGTAAAAGAAGAACTTGTTGGCGGCTTTGTAATGAAATACGACGACTATAAATATGACGCCAGCATAGCATATCAGTTAAGGAAGCTCAGGAAAAGCACGGCAGAAATCAATTTATACATAAGAGGATTATAAAACATACAATATATGGCATCAATTAAACCAGCTGAAGTATCCGCCATCCTGCGCAAGGAATTATCCGGATACCAAAACGAAGCGGAACTGCAGGAAGTAGGCACCGTTCTGGAAGTAGGTGATGGTATTGCCCGTATTTACGGCCTAAACAATGCTGAATCGGGTGAGTTGATAGAATTTGAAAAAACAGGGCTGCGCGGCATCGTGCTGAACCTGGAACAGGATAACGTAGGTGCGGTTTTGCTCGGTGAACCGGAAGACATTAAAGAAGGCGACACTGTAAGACGAACCGGAAAGATCGCTTCAATAAATGTTAGTGAAAAGATGCTGGGAAGGGTACTCAATACCCTCGGGGAGCCTATCGACGGTAAAGGCGAAATTGGCGGAGAGAAATTCCTTATGCCTCTTGAAAGGAAGGCTCCGGGTGTGATTTTTCGCCAGCCGGTAAATGAACCGCTCCAGACAGGTATCAAAGCCATCGATGCCATGATCCCCATTGGCCGTGGGCAACGTGAGCTGATCATCGGCGACCGACAGACCGGCAAGAGTGCCATTGCCATTGATACCATCATCAACCAGAAGAAATTTTACGAAAAAGGCGAGCCTGTTTACTGTATCTATGTAGCAGTCGGACAGAAAGGTTCTTCAGTTGCCAATACGGTTAAAACCCTCGAAGATAACGGTGCAATGAATTACACCGTAGTGATTACGGCAACAGCTTCCGATCCTGCAGCCATGCAATTCTATGCCCCCTTTGCCGGTGCAGCCATTGGCGAGTATTTCAGAGACACCGGAAGACCAGCCCTTGTGATCTTTGATGACCTCTCGAAACAGGCAGTAGCCTATCGTGAGGTATCACTTCTGCTGAGAAGACCTCCCGGACGCGAAGCATATCCCGGTGATGTATTTTACCTCCACTCACGCCTGCTGGAAAGGGCAGCCAGGGTGATCTCCTCGGATGCGATAGCCCGGAAGATGAACGACCTGCCAGAATGCCTCGAAGGAAAGGTGAAAGGCGGCGGATCACTTACCGCCCTGCCGATCATCGAAACACAGGCAGGTGATGTTTCAGCTTATATCCCGACAAACGTGATCTCCATTACCGACGGACAGATCTTTCTTGAGTCGAACCTCTTTAACGCAGGTATACGGCCCGCGATCAATGTGGGTATTTCTGTATCGAGGGTAGGGGGGAATGCCCAGGTAAAGGCGATGAAAAAAGTTGCCGGAACCCTGAAACTTGACCAGGCACAGTATCGTGAACTGGAAGCATTTGCAAAATTTGGTTCCGACCTTGATGCAGCAACCATGGCCGTGCTTGAAAAAGGTAAACGAAATGTAGAGATCCTTAAGCAGGACCAGTATTCACCTATGGAAGTGGGAAAACAGATCGCTATCATCTATTGCGGTTCCAGGGGACTTGTAAGAAAAATACCGGTTGAGCGCATACATGATTTTGAGGTGGAGTTCCTGCACTTTATGGAAGAAAAGCATAATAAGACCCTCAAAGAGCTCGAAAAAGGCATACTGAACGACAACATCAGCAAGATCATTGAAGTTGCCGCAAAAAATATTGCCGACCGCTACGCTTAGTAAAATAAAAGAAGATGGCTAATCTTAAGGAAGTAAGAAACAGGATAGAATCTGTTAAGTCAACCCAGCAGATCACCAGCGCCATGAAATTGGTGGCAGCCTCCAAATTGCGTAAAGCACAGGGGGCCATCCTGCAACTACGTCCTTATGCACAGAAGCTGCAGGAGTTCCTGCAGGGCATGAGTGCCGGCCTCGACCAAGCGGATGAAGCTGCTTATTCAGATACCAGGGAGATCCGAAACGTACTGCTCGTGGTTGTCACCTCCAACAGGGGGCTTTGCGGCGCATTCAACTCAAATGTGATCAAGCAAACCGAGAAACTCATCAATACGGCCTACCAGGATGCATACAAGAGTGGCACCTTATCCCTGTTTTGTGTTGGTAAAAAAGGGGCTGAGTATTTCAGCGGACATGGGTTCCCGGTCGTGAAACAGGATACCGAGATCTTCGATCAACTGAATTTTGAAAATGCTATGCCATTGGCTGAAAGCCTGATGCAGGAATTTGCCGATAAAAAATATGACCGTATCGATATCATCTACAATCAATTCAAAAATGCGGCAGTACAGGCCCTTATTACCGAACAGTTCCTTCCCATCCTGCCTCCTGAAGATGACGGGACAAATCTCCAGGTTGACTACATCTTCGAGCCAAACAAGGAAGATATCGTACGTGAGCTGGTTCCCAAAAGCCTGAAGATACAATTCTTCAAAGCCCTGCTCGACTCATACGCATCCGAACACGGTGCAAGGATGACGGCCATGCATATGGCTACCGATAATGCGAATGAACTGCTTAAGGAGCTTAAACTTACATATAACAAAGCACGCCAATCTGCCATCACAAATGAGATCCTCGAGATCGTATCCGGTGCCGAAGCCCTGAAGGGATAGGAAGCTCAGAAATCAAAACTTAAAATCAGAAATCAGAATTACCCCTGAATTGCCAATCCAGCGAATCAACCAATAAACGAATCAACAAATTCCCTCCCTGTTTGTTACTATAACAGAAGGTTGTTTACCTTTGTAAAAACCAGAATATTAACCTGAAAAAAATAAGACAATGTTATCTAAAAAACTCGAAAAAGCAATTATAGAACAGATCAAGGCAGAAGAAGAATCATCACGTTTATATCTTTCCATGGCTTCATGGTGCGAAGTGAACGGATATGCCGGTGCTGCTGAATTTCTTTTCGACCATGCTACTGAAGAGCGTGAACATGCTCTGAAATTTCTCCATTTTGTGAATGACCGTGGAGGACACGCACGTGTGCTCGACCTGGAAGAACCACCTGCAGAATTCAACTCCTTGAAAGAGATCTTTGAAAAAGTCCTCGAACATGAGATCCTGGTAACGAGCCTCATCAATAACCTTGTTGCCCTTGCCCTTGAAGAAAAAGATTTTACAACCCATCATTTTCTGCAATGGTATGTTGAAGAACAAATTGAAGAAGAGAGCCTTGCAAGTACTATTCTCGATAAGTTCAAGTTAGCAGAAGGCGCCAAAGGCGGTCTGTTCCACATCGACAAGGAGCTTGCCGGACTGGCAGCAGCAGAGGCTGCTGAAGGAGAAGAATAGAATATCCCCTATCATATTTTAGCAATAGACTTAGACCTGGAAGGTTGACAACCTTCCAGGTCCTTTTTTTTGTACCTTCACTTCATATTAATTTAAAGCTCCTGTAACGTGAAAACACGCATTTACATCCTTACTATTCTGTTCATCTTTTTAATCTCCTGCAACCAGCAAACAAACAAGCAGGACCCGGAAACGCTGGGTAATCTGGTAACGGCCATTGAAAACGAACTGATCGCCAATGCCAAGTACTGGGCCTATGCCGACCAGTCGATGGCCGACAGTCTGCCTGAGATCGCTGCTATGTTTCGCGCAGCTGCTGTTTCAGAAAAAGCCCACGTCGACAGGCAGATCACCATGCTACTTGCCCATGGCGGACAAATGGGGCAATTCACACCCACATTTCCCCCTTATGATCTTAAGGAAAACCTGAAAACCGCTATCGAGGTGGAACACTATGAAGCCATGGATATGTATCCCCGTTTTATTGCGACCAGCGACAAAGAAATTTTTCTTGATGTGAGCGAAACCTTTACTTGGGCTCTGAAGGCAGAGATCAAACATCACGATTGGTTCAGCATGGCCCTGGCCAGCCTGGATGATCCGTCTATTGAATTACCGGAAGCCTACCTGGTTTGTCCACGCTGCGGGAACACCATGGATGCAGCACATGCCAGTGATCCCTGCGACATTTGTGAGAATGATGCAGCTAAGTTTGTGGAGGTGAAATAAAACGACAAGACCTTCCAGGTTGGCAACCTGGAAGGTCATACCGAATGATTGCTTTTTGATCAGGCCTCCTGCATTTTTCGTATCTGCTTTAATATCATTCTCTTTGGAGCTATTTTTGCCATTGGGAGCATGAGTTTTTGTGAGAAGGAGACTCCCGATATAACATCGAGTTTTCCTTTAAGCATGCCATTGTAACCATCTTCGGCAACTCCACGTGCACCAAAAGCATTTTTAAACATCCCTTTGTCGCTAAAACCTGCTGTATTTGCAAATTCTGTTTCAGTAGCACCCGGCAGCAATGCCGTAACGGTTATATTCGTATCATGCAATTCCTCTGCGATTGCGTTGCTGAAGGAAGTTACGTATGCCTTGGTGGCAAAATAGACAGCCTGTAGCGGTCCCGGTATCAGGCTGGCTGTTGAGGACACATTCAATATCCTGCCTGAATTTCGTTCCACAAAATCCGGCAAGAAAAGCCTGGTCAGCTCTGTGAGCGCTAAAATGTTCAGGTTGATCATTCTCAGGTCGGTATCCCAATCCCTTTCATGGAATTTACCCAGGCCTCCGAATCCGGCATTGTTGATCAGGTAGTCTACTTCGATACCGGCTTTCTTAACTTCATTATAAACTTCCATGGCTGCAGCTGACCTGCTGAGGTCTTTGACAATAACCATAACCTTTACTGCAAATTTTTGCTCGAGTTCAGCTTTCAGCGTTTCCAGCTTTTCTTTATTCCTGGCAAGGATGATGAGGTCACCTCCGTTTTCTGCGTGAATATAGGCGAGTTCCTTACCAATTCCGGTAGAAGCGCCTGTTATTAATGCTACTTTTTTTGCTTTCATATTTTCTGTTGCTTTTTGATGTGGACCTGGAAGGTCCGGGACCTTCCAGGTCTGCTATTCTATGTGAGTACTTACTTATTTTATTGTGTAAATTTTTTTATTTCGTATACTTTTCTTTCAAAAATGTGATCAGTGATTCATAGTCGAAATTCTCCATCAGGAAATACCTGGTGGCCATACCATCGAGTTCAATCAGCATCCGAATGGCTTCCTGACCGGGATTCCGATAGCCCAGCTTTTCAAAGGCATTTGTCAGTGCCAGCCTAAGCGGTTCCATCTTATGCTCCCCGTACTGCTCGAGTTCCCACTTGATCTTGTATTGCAACTTCCAGAACTCCAGCTCTTCATCACGCATGTTACGCGGGTTAAAGGCATCCAGGGTCTTCAGCACCAATGCCTGAGCATCTGATTCGAAAATGATATCCGAAAAGATCACCTTTATTCGCTCCTCCCCCTCCTTTAAAATGGCTTCCAGCAAACCATCCTTGCTTCCGAAATGACGGAAGATCAAGCCTTCTGAAACACCTGCGTGCTTAGCCACCTTGCTTGTAGATGTAGTCTTGAATCCTTCCCTGGCGAAAAGTTCCAATGCTGCATGTAATATTTTTTCCTGTTTTTCGGTCATTCTAAAAGTGAGTAATCACTTGCAAAGATACAACGATTTTTTTAAATGTCAAGTTTTTTTCTGTTAATGTTCTTTCTTTAAAAGAAAGAACCAAAGAATCGAAGGTCTTCAAAGGCAATTTTTATCCCCAATTTCGGGATAGAACCGCTGTCATTTTTTCACTTCATGCGCCTTCCCCCGACGCAATTCTCGCTCAAAATGCAGCTATTGCTGCCGAAGACTTTCAAGGATTTCCAAACTAAACTAATCTCTAGTTTCGATGATGCTCAATCATATTAAAACAATATGTAGTATCTGGATTATCCCACAAAGTAAAATCTCGCTTTATCAATCCTACATCACTTGACCAGTAGAATGTATTTTCCTGAATTTTGCAGAGTGATACATTCTCATACCAGACTCCATGAACATTAAGAGAATCTAGAATATCAGCATGGCTGAAGTATATCCCGATTGGGTAGTCTCCAAACAGATCACCTTGCCCACTCCCATACAGTGTGAACAAATGACTGGTATCATCCCTAAAAAATGATGACTTGTAAATTTGTTTCAATACTTCTTGAGGATTATGCGCAGGCGTGCATTTATCGTCGAAAAGCAATATTTGGCTTAATAATGTGATGGTATCTGTAATATTTAATGTTGTATCTACATAAATCCAGTAAGATCCTGCAGATGCTGGTACAATATCCATAAACTTCTCAGAGAAGTAATATTCAGCACAATCAGAAGGAGTTTCGCAACTATGAAATAATAATAATGCAAGAACAAAAATGTATTTTTTCATCTCCTGGTTTTGCTATCGAAGAACGATTTGTGCTTCCCAAATTACTGGTTTAACCAATTCAACCAGTTCAACCATCTATTTTGGTTCCCAAAAACATCTTCTAGGAGAAACGATCGTTCCTTCCTTTTTTAAGCTGGCCATGGCCTTATCTACATCTTTACGATCGAGGCCTGATAATTCGACTATTTTACCGGCATTTAAAGGTTCACCGGCCTTTTTCATTGTATCGAGCACTTTGTCTTTCGATTCCATTTTTCTGCTTTATTATTCCTGTTTAGTAGTTTTACATAGTGCTCCTATGGAGCGCCAATATGAATTCTATCGATCATCCTTACGGGGATATAGCTCCTAATGGAGCTTTCCGCAAACCACATGCTGTTAATTCTCTATTTTACTGATCTCCTCCACCAGTTTTTGGTACCACTGCCTCCCATACCTTCTTACCAGGGCATCTTCCAGGAATACATAGAGGGGAATCCCTTCTCTCGTTCCGGCATGCAGTGCCGGGTCACAGATCTGCCATTTATGATAGTTCAAGGCTTCATGCTCTCCCACCTGGCTGAGCCTTACCGGGTAGAGGTGGCAGGAAACGGGTTTGCGGAATGGGATTTCCCCTTCTTCATATGCCTTCTCTATGGCACACCATGCAATGCCTTTGGTAAAATTAATAAAGGCGCAATCGCCTCCCCTTATCAAGGGTGTGACAAATGAAGCATCCGCATCATAATCAAAAACCCCGCTATGCTTCACTGCGGCTATTCCTTCCGGGATCATATACTTCATGATCTCTTCAACGTGGTCTTCCATCAGTGATATCTCCTCTTCTTCGAGCGGAGCGCCTGCATCTCCTTCAACACAGCATGCTCCCTTGCATTTTTCTAAAGGACAACGGAATTTGACCAGGTACAGGTCGTCTGATACCATGATATCGTCGACGATGAGCATATACAAATATAATCATTGTCCATTCAACATTTCATATTTCTCATATACCATTTTTTCATAATTTTGCATCCGATTCAGGCGGTAATCATATTTTATATCCCTGAGCCCTGTACCATGCACCCTTAACCTGAAAGTTAATTTTTAAAACCATCAAAATAAAACATCATGGCTTTCAACCTCAGAAACAGGAATTTTCTCAAGCTGCTTGATTTCACTCCGAAAGAGATCAAGTTCCTCCTTGATCTTTCAATGGATCTTAAAAAGGCCAAGTATTCCGGTACCGAACAGCAGATGCTGAAAGGCAAGAACATTGCCCTGATCTTTGAAAAGGCCTCCACCCGTACCAGGTGCGCTTTTGAAGTAGCTGCTTTCGACCAGGGAGCGCAGGTCTCATACCTCGGACCTTCGGGCACCCAGATCGGGAACAAGGAAAGCATGAAAGACACGGCGCGTGTTCTTGGCCGTATGTATGACGGGATAGAATAC
Source organism: Bacteroidales bacterium (assembly GCA_036351275.1). GTDB lineage: Bacteria > Bacteroidota > Bacteroidia > Bacteroidales > B18-G4 > B18-G4. Next base: position 6,089 of record JAZBOU010000203.1, on the reverse strand, counting down.
CGCGGCTTTGGCCAGGACATTGTAGAGGAGCTCGGAGCTTATGCCGGCGTACCGGTTTGGAACGGGCTTACCAATGAATACCACCCCACCCAGATCCTTGCCGACTTCCTCACCATGATGGAGCATAGCGACAAGCCATTGCACCAGGTATCCTTCTGTTATGTAGGTGATGCCAGGAATAATATGGGCAATTCGCTTATGGTAGGGGCGGCAAAGATGGGCATGGACTTCCGCGCCGCGGCCCCCAAAGAGTTCCATCCCACTAATGAGCTGATACGGCAATGTGAGGAAATCGGAAAAGAAACCGGGGCCAGCATCATGGTTACCGAAGATGTTGACAAAGCTGTGAAGGGTGTCGACTTCATTTATACCGATGTATGGGTTTCCATGGGTGAGCCTGATTCCGAGTACGAACGCAGGATAAAAATGATGATGCCGTACCAGGTAAATAAGGAGCTTATGGCCAAAACCGGCAATCCCAAAACCAAATTCCTGCACTGCCTGCCTTCATTCCACAACCGCGAAACCAAGGTTGGAGAGGAAATTTACAAGAAGTTTGGTGTTGAGGCCATGGAAGTTACCGACGATGTATTCGAATCGGAAGCTTCCATCGTCTTCGACGAGGCAGAGAACAGGCTGCACACCATCAAAGCCGTGATGGTGGCAACCCTGGGCAGATAAGTCTTATTTCTTCTTTTCTCCTTCGGGGTCGACAAGAACATGATGCCCGACAAAATCGGCAACGATAGCATCGGCAAATTGAACTGCCATTTGATGGACATTTTCAACATTTGTGGTCTCCGTCTGCGCCGACCAGAGCAGCTCGTTGTTCTTGAAATCAAAGAGGTTGGCCTCCAGGAATACCTTTAACGAGCCGGCATAATGACCCGGGGTGTAATAATAATTGCTAAACCCGCCATAGTAGTCATAGAAACCGATCGTACTGTAATAAGGTGTGTAATAGGTCCCACTGCCGGGAATATAGCGCCTGGTATCTTCCTGGTGGCGCATGCTCATGGTAAAAACCGCATCAATATCCGCTGAGATGAAGATCTCGTTCACGATATCTTTTGTAATGGTACCAATAGCTGCATTCGGAGGAAGAAGATCGAGCGCTGCAATTACCGGGTAGCCTTTTGCCTCGAGGCGGGTTTCCACCTGGTCCTCAAAAATGCGTCGGTTTTCAGAATTGTAGGCAATACCCAGTATTACGATCTTGTTGAACTTCGCGGGTTCATGATCGAGGCGTGTCCATGATCCGGTTACTTTTGTAGGAGGTGTGCAGGCACTCATCCAGGCAGTGAACAGCATCACCACCGATACTTTAATTACATTTCTCATAAATTAAAAGCCAAATATAATACCTGCACCAAAGGTAAAGTAGTTTAAATTCTGAAGGTCATTACCATAATTGATGGCAGAATTGTATTTGGCATTCACGATAAATCCCATGCCTGAATTCGGAATTTTCATCAGGGCGCCGATCTCCGGTCGCAACCCGAAATTCCAGGCTTCTTCCCTGAAATACAATAAACCAAGACTTAATACCTGTTCGGTATAATAAGCACCTATCCCCAGCCGGGCATAAGGTGTTATAAAAAAGTCGGATTCGTATGCCCACCCTGCTTCGGCAAGGAAAAAATAACTGTAGAGATCGCGGAACTGTATTGCCGTTATGGTATTGTTATCGTATTCTACCCTTATCCTGGAGGTCTTTTTAAAGAATGCGCCGTAGCCCACGGCACCCCCGAGGGTAACTCCGGTCTCAAAATGATAATTCCCTCCAAACTCCAACCCCCTGATGCTGCTTTCATTGATCCAGTTCTCAAAATCTCCTGCCGGGATGCTGATATTCCACTGTACCTCCCAGTGGGTGTCTTCCTGCGATGTAGCTGTATTTGTCATAAACACGGCCAGTATGCTCATTAAGCTGATCAAAAAATATCTTTTCATAATATTGTCCTTTTCTGGTTCGTGATTATGATTAATTCGTTAAAAGGTATGGTGACTGTTCATATGCCTCATCGATATAGCCGTAAAGGCGTGTATCGATCAGCGCACTGTTGCCTGTCAGCACTCCGCCGATCATGGCTGCCCACAGGGCATTGATCTGTTTCGTGGAATGGTTGATATTCTTAAGGTCAGACATATCAATGACTACCGCTCCTTCTTCATAGGATCCCAGGTAGGTAGACCAGGGATAGTAGTAACCATAACCGGGATATCCCCAGTAAGGTGGATAATACAACCACCAGTTATATGAATAAACGTAGGTGGTCTGGGTCAGGATCGATATTCCCATCCCGATATCTGGATCGTCGGTTGAATCAACACGGACAAAATTACGGTCGGTCATATTTTCAACAACCTGTTCAACAATACTTTCGTAGTATTCCTGCAGGTGTTGTTTTTCCTCTTCCGACAGCTCGCTGTCGTCAAGTATGATCGAATCGGGCAGGAAATACGTTTTGTAGTTCACGAAATCGGCCGACTCATCATAATTGGTCCAGACCATGTCGAGATCGCTGGTGTTCACATCGTAAGTGGGGTACTTACTGCACGCGGCGATCGTTATCCCAAGCAGCATGATCACAACCGAGGAGATGATCAGGCTTTTAAATTTGTTTTTCATGTTCGTTTATTTGAATTGATTTCACTTTGCTGAAAACATTGCTCTGGCAGCAATATTCATCAAACATTCACATACAAAGATATTCAAATACATCATGGACTGGATAAAATCCGGTAATTCTTTTTGAGCCTGAAACGATACACCAGGTTAAACCTGAACATTCCTGTATTGTATCCGAGCCATGTTTGGGGGATGGGCGACTGGTTCCGTATCAGGATCCCCAGGTAGGAAACACCAACAAATACCCTTTTGCTATTATAACCAAGTGCGATCCTCCCGGTCAGGTTCCCGGCAACCGTAAATCCAGACCGGTCGACTTCGTCCGCTGTGCTGGTGTAAGCCCATGATCCACCACCCGAAAGTCCGCCAACAAGCATCAAAGTCAGAAAAAAGTGTTTCTTCACCACGAATGTGTGTGCATAGCCGGCAACCGGCCCACCATTTACGATCCGGTACTGGCTGAAATGCAGGCCATCGAAAAAAGTTGTATCGCCTCCTGTTGATGGGATAAGGGATGAATCTCCTTTTATATCTGCAAAAAATATGTTTCCTCCAACAAGGAAGGAGCCTGCACTTCTCTTCTGCCATTCATTCTGTAAGAAAGGAGCACGAAGTGAGAATTTTTTATCATTAAAAATATATTGTCCATTCAGGCCCAGGCTGATCGATTGAAGATCGGGTCTTTTGGGCAGGGTATCTATTGTTGGCCAATCCGTGTACCAGTCGTTGGGATCGGTTTGATGGTAACCTTTATAATACTGCATGTAGAGATCGAGCGTCAGGCTGCGAAGATAAATGTGTGTTTGCAGGTCAAGGTAATCCGTTTCCCCATACTTGTGATCATCATTATTCACGAAAGGGAAATTAAAACCAATGTTCAGCCCCAGGACCCCATAATTCGCACCAAATCCCAGGATCAGGGGTTCGTTGGGATGATACACGATCTGTTTATCGATACGGTCATCGCCCAGTGAAATGCCGGCCGATTTAACAGAAGCATATAGCCTTGAGGTCAGGTGATCGAGGTACGACTCCACATAACTTGTATCTGTTTCACCGGCAAGCTTCTTCAGGATACCCTGCGAATAGGAATGCCCCAGCAGTAAAAATGAAAAGATCAGGATTATAACGCGTTTGGTTAAGGCCATGTGCCGGAAGCTCAAATTAGAACTTATGGATCATTTCTTCTCTGGTGTAGCTAAAATGCGGACAGCTCAGTTTACTTGTCAATAAACAAAAATAGAAAATATTCCGAAGGCGAAGGTGCAGTATTTAAATACATATATTTGTAAATACTAGACGATGCTGCCATGCGCGTATATCTGACTCTTATTTTCAATGTTACCCTTCTGATAACAGCGCTGGGGCAATATGGCTCCTACGGTGTTACCGATGCACGCAGTCTGGGTATGGGAAATACCTACAATGCCACAAGCTTCGATCTGTATGCTATCGGGAAAAACCCGGGGCTTTTAGCCAAGAATGACGCAAACTGCAAGGTGACCTTCATCTTTCCGAACCTTACGGCACAGCAGTATGGGATCGGCCGGGCCTTGAGCACGTTCGACTACTACACCACAAATCGCCTGCAAAGTGATGGCCTCATCACCATAAACGAAGAAAAATTCAAGGTGGCCATGGAAAATAACGGGAAGCTTTTCGTGGATGGCCTGGTCGGCTTTTTCTCGGCAGCTTACCATCACAGTGAACGGATCGGAAGCTTTGCCTTTTCCATGTCGGATTATCTCTCGGCCTTTCTCGATGTACCGGATGTGGCGCTGGACATTAATTACGGGGGGGAAGTGCCCGATGGGTCGATCGAGTTCAATGACTTCAATTTCAAGTCACAGTGGATCAGGACCTACGCCCTTTCTTACAGCAGATATATATACAGGGACAAAAGCCTTCACCGAAATGATCCGGGTTTTTTTAAAAGTATTTCTGCCGGACTCACCGCCAAGTATGTGCTCACCTATGCCTATACCGATATCGCCCTTGATGCCCGGATGGATTACTCTTCTGCAACACAAACTTTAACGGGGAATTATTCTGCCCAGGCCATACACTCCTTCTCTCCCGATATCGGCAAGGCTAATGCCTTTATCCAAGACGACAGGGAACCCCGGGGATTTTTAGCCATGCGGCCCGCAGGAAAAGGCTATTCATTTGATGTAGGTGGTGCTGCAGAGTTAAAAAATGGGTGGGTGATCGGTGTTGCAGTTACCGATCTGGGCAGGATAAACTGGAAAGGCAGCGCCAAAAAATCGAAATTCGAAGGGTATATCGATATCAGCGGGGCCATTGATAATGAAACCATCGATTCGATCGCTGCAGGCATTTCGCTTGACAATGAGACGCAGGAGAGCTTCACCACCCCCATGCCAACCGCAGTGCGTCTGGGGGTTGCCCTGAACGTTGAAGATATGTTCAAGCGTTTCCCGGGTGAATTACTGGTTGGTGTTGACTATAACCAGGGGCTGAACAATCAGCCTTCCAACTCCAAAAGATCAAGATTTTCTGTAGGTTTCCAATACCGTTTCAGGCCTAAATGGCCTATCCTTATTGGAGGATATACTTATTCCCTGATCGACTCAGGAAGGGGAGCTGTCGGATTGGGCTATTCCAACTGGTTGTTCGATGTTTATATCAGTACGATTGATCTGGCAGACATTGTTTCCGGTGGTGATCGTTTTTCGGCATCCCTGGTGGCCAGGTGGAAGCTGTTCTGCGGCCACGCCAGGAACAAAGCCCCGGAATGCTTCTAAAACCCTTATATTTGAATCCATAAACCCAAGCATATTCACATGGAAACGAGCAAGAAAATCAGTCGGCATTTGTATGAAGGCAGATATTTTTACCTGCTTGCAGCCACTATGCTGCAGGTATTCCTGTCTTCCTTTTTCCCTGACAGGGGAAATATGTTTATAAACCAGGTGACCTTTTCGATCTTCATGCTGGCCAACATCAACTTCATCCGGCATAACAGGAAGATGATGTTGTTCTTGCTTGGCTTTGCCTTGCTCAGTATCCTGTTGGTCTGGATCCCGGTTCAGTCTGATGTAGGTCAACTCATATATCCGCTGGAACGAATTATTGTCATGCTGTTTCTTTCGGTGATCGTTTTTATGATCATTTCTTCTATCGTGCGCAGCAAACTGGTCAGTGTGAATATGATCCTTGGGGTGATCACGATATATATTCTATTTGGTATGGTAGCTGGAGAAGTCAACCAGTTGATATACCATCTGGATCAGAATGCGTTCACCGGAAATATCAATCCTGAAGATCCTGCCGATCTCAGGTATTTCAGTTATGTAACCATGACCACACTGGGTTATGGCGATATCGTACCTGCTTCCCAGATGGCCAGGGCAAGTGCCGTATTTTTCAGCCTGGTGGGCCAGATCTACCTGGCCGTGGTCATTGCTTTGATCGTTGGCAAGTATGTATCAGCATC
>JAZBOU010000202.1:0-23441 GCA_036351275.1 Bacteroidales bacterium | reverse complement strand
GTTAATAAATCGAGTCGTTTGTACTATGCCGCAAAACTACAAAATCGGTAAATATCTCGCAGGCACCTGTATAATTGCACACACAAATGTACATCCGTCACAAAAGGGCAAGGGCGGGGTTAAGAGAAAACAGGTAAAGAGGATCAGGCTTTTCTGTTCGCATCAATACTTCAGTATCTTGTAATGCGATGTGCTCGATTTGTTCGTAACATGTATTACGTATATTCCTGATTCGAGCTCATTCATTGGTATCCTGACAGTGCCAGCGGCTACGGATTGATGAACCTCCCTGACCATGACACCTATAGAATTGAAGACTCTTATTTGCAGGATTTCATTTGCTTCAAAAGCGCTCAGATCCAACGTAACATGATCAGTGACCGGATTAGGATAAGCCTTAATATCAACCTCATTTGATTTGTTTTCGTCGAGGCTGAAAACATTTCCCGCCAGGTCTTCAAAATGCTGGGCAATGGTGCTTGAATCCAATGTGTAGTTATAAAGCTTGAGCATGGCTACGGCCCCCGAGCTGGCCTCATTGGGGACTACCAGGTCGTCATGAAAAAAGTTCAGCACCTGATCATTATCCAAGAGGCCATCATCTTGAACATCAATAAAAGAAATATGGGTCACGGCATCGGTATAGATGAGCAATTCTTCGCTGGAAGCATCCCGTGTGATCACATAATAGGTATATTCATTCTCATTAACAGGTGCATCACTGCTGTATTGATAAGGGTAGAAATTCAACTCGCCGTTATACACATATGCACCATAATCAGTTTTACGGTTCTTCCAGTCTACCACCCTTTTCCAGCTGTTCAGGTAATCGAATACAAAATACAGCTCAATGGTATAATTTTCGCCCAGGAATCCGCCGGCAGCCGCATTATCAAACTGGAATCCTGAGTTCGCTTCGAAACGGTAAACCTTCTTTTCTGCCGATCCGATCTCCAGCAGGGTGTCTTCAACATAAACGCCCTGGTTTCCCAGGATGCCAAGGTCAGGCCCCAGTCCGTTCACTTCCGACAGGCTCTCATTAAATTCATAATGCAGTACGCTCTGGCCCGTAAAAACAAGGCAGGAAAACATTATTGTTGCAAAAAGGAAAAAGTTCTTCATCATATACTTTTTAAAGGTTTAATTTATAGTAATTTATAAATGTATAAAATCTGATCATAATAATCAAGTTTTCACAGTCTTATATAGGAGAAAAGCCGGAATTGCAATTTTTTGTGAGTTTCTTTTTCATGATCCAATAAGTGCCTGAAGTGCGCATGTGCAGGGAGTTCCATTTAATTCATTGCTACTTGCTCAATTTCAGTTTTACCCTGCACCCTGCACCGGGGACCTGCCACCTGTATATAAATTTATCCTCCATAGCATTATGCTGTCCGCTTGTTTTTAATTAGTTTCGTAAATCGAAACTGGCAGATACATACATTTGTCAGACAAATCTTTATTAATAAAAAGCATTAAGAAAAACTTCCACTATTAAGCATGCAGGTAGCAGTTAAACGCAGTGACATTAAATTTACGCCGGATTTCACCCGGGTTATCGCCAGGTATACCGATTATTCCATCAATACAAATCTCAGGATCATCGAAAATGTGTTGAAAATGAGTGATGCAGAGGTGGACAAGGCCCTGAAACAGGTTCTCAGGGATTATACCAAGCGTCACAGGAACATATCGTCCGTTTTCGAGCGGAATTATTCCAAAGTGGTTCACCTGAACAATGATCTGAAAGACATCAATGAGGACCGAAAATTGCTTATCGGGTCATATGTAACCATGGAATATGCCATTGAGTCGGCGGCATTCTTCAACCCTTCTATCGTTGAGCACCCCGACCAGTCGGAATTGCAACCGGGTGAGAAACGCATCATCATGAGTTTCCGGGCAACAGGTGAAGGGCACATTTCTTCCATCGTTTTCCGTTCGGGGATCATCGACAAACATAACAAACTGTCTTTCAGGGATCGCGGACGCTTCCTCGACAATGCTGAAAAGGTCGTGCAACACACCTACGATAAAAAGGCTTTCCAGAGTAAGCTGGAGGAGATGAAATTCTTTGACAGGACCCTGGCGCCGAATATCATCCTCGACCAGCTACCGGATAATTTCACCTATGAGCAGCTTGAAAATGTGATCGCTCATGCCCGCAAGTCCCATAAATTTTCTGAAACAAAAACCCTTACCCTCGAACAGATCATGTGGCTGGCTTCATCGCATTACGAGATCGAGTTTTCAAAAGACACCTCCCTCTCCGAAAGGGTTATATTTCCTTTGTCGGAAACCGAGAAGGCAGGAATCGAAGATGCGCGTTTCGTGCGCTTCGTCGATGAAGACGGATCAATACGTTATTTTGCTACTTACACAGCCTACGACGGACATGTGATCATGCCCAAACTTATTGAAACAGAGGAGTTCTATAATTTCAAGGTATACCCGATACAGGGTGAGATCGCCGTGAATAAGGGCATGGCATTGTTCCCGCGAAAAATTAAAGGCAGGTATGCCATGCTGGGACGCATCGACGGCTATTCCAATTACCTGTCATTTTCCGATGACTACAAAAAATGGGATAACGCCGTGAAGATACAGGAACCCAAATATCCCTGGGAATTCATAAAAATAGGCAATTGCGGGTCCCCGCTTGAAACAGAGGAGGGCTGGCTGGTGATCACGCATGCCGTCGGGCAGATGAAAGAATACGCCCTGGGCGCCAGTTTATTCGACCTTGACGACCCTACCAGGGAGATCGGCAGGCTCAGCTCCCCCCTGATGATCCCCGATACGGAAGAACGAGAGGGTTACGTTCCGAATGTGCTCTATTCCTGCGGATCCATGATCAATAATAATGACCTTATCGTTCCCTACGGGATCTCCGACTATGCCTCTACCTTTGCCTGTGTTAACTTAAACGACCTGCTTACAGAGCTTAAAAGATCCTGAAAAGCCTGACCAAGCCGGTATTCTGGCGGGTCCTATTTCTTCTGGTCTTTCAGTTTCCTGATATGCTTTTTGGCAAATTCGATCTCAAGTCCTGATGTGATCAGGGCCAGTGTGCTTTCTGCTCCCTGGTTGAGGTTTACGCCATCTGCCTGCAAGCCATCAAAACAACCCCTAGTAGAAGGGTCATACAGGTTGATGTAAAGGTCGTTAACGCCAAAGAACCACTTGTAGCATGACCGCATAAGCCTGAAGTACTTTTTGTCTCGTGTGCGTTCAAATGCCTTGCTGTATAAGAGGATCATTCCCATCGCATTTACAGGTAACTGATCAAAAAGTGACTTTTTCCCGTCCTTATGATACCACTCCCTGTTCCCGATCAGTGAAAAGTGCCCGTCATTATGCATAATACCGGTGAGGAAGTCGGTTGCTTCAATGGCGATCGACTGTAGTTCTTTATCCTGTTTGAACTGACCGGCGGCAAACATGGCAAGTGGTAAAACGGGATGGTCGTAATCAACTGTATCTCCGAACCATTTCCACGCGTTGCCGCTGTTCTCCCTGTAGCGATTTGTTAGCTCATCGGTTAAGCGATAAAGGAGCTCCATGATCACCTGGTCATCCCTGAATTTTTGCATGAATTCGAACAGGCCCATGATGGCATATGCGATGCCCCTGTGGTCTTTCATGTCATGGATCAGCGGGGTGGTTTTCAGGAATATTTCCTTGGAGAGTTCCTGGAAAACATTCTCCGGCGGATGGTGGATCAGGTATCCCAGCGCCCACAATACGAGTCCGGTATCATCATCACCGCTGTTTTCCCTGGAAACAGTTCGGTTATAACTCAGGTGCCTTTTGAAAGTGCCGTCAGCGTTCTGCATGTACTGCAGAAAGGAAAGATAGGTGGTTATCAGGGGTATGAGCTCCTTGCTCCCGTTGAGCCTGTATGCTTTTGATGCAGCCAGCAGTGCCCGCGCATTGTGATGCAGGTGATACCCATGGCCGAGGCGGGGAAAACCGTAAACGGCATCGCTGAGTACGCCTGTATCGTCTGTGAGTTTTTTCAAATGATAAAAAGAGATCTCAGGATAATCAATACATTTTTGATAGTTCTTTTTTTTGTCTTTCTTACTGCTTTCCAGTTCCGCATGCATGAGTGAGTGGAAGTCCTCCCCGATGATGGGCCAGGTGATCTTTTTCCCGAATACCCTTACCTTGTTGCGAATGGAGTTCATTACATCAGGTTTATCCAACAAATAAATGAGATCCTCAGACAATTTTTCATAATCCCTGAAATCGAATAGTATTCCACGGCCATCAGCAAGCAATTCCCTTGCATGCCAGTATGGCGTCGACATCAACACTGCACCAACTCCCATGGCGAAAGAAAGGGGACCGCTTGAGACCTGGGCCTTATTAAGGTAAGGTGTGATCAAAATATCGGTTGCCGCAAGGTATTCATTCAGTTCTTCTGTATCAACGAATCGATTCTCAAAGCGCACATATTCCCCCAGATCAAGGTCATCGGTAAGTTTTTCCAGGTACTCCCTGTATTCTTCACCGAACATCCGTTTTATGGCAGGATGGGTCTTGCCAAGCATAATATATTTTATTGAAGGATGCTTTTTCACGACCTCCGGCAGGGCTTTCAACACGGTTTCCATGCCTTTGTTCCTGTTGATCAGGCCAAAAGTGAGGATCACAGTTTGCCCTTCCAAACCCAGCTTTTGCTTGGTTTTTTCCGGGTCGAGCCTGATATCCGGTACGGCATGCCTGATCATGGAGACCTTTTCATTTTCAACCTCATAGGTCGACTGCAAAATGTCGGCAGCCGACTGGCTGAGCAGGATGTTCTTCCTGCTAATATGGCTGATCTCTTTGATGATCTGCTTCTGAAGGTCGTTTGGTTCGTCAAGCACTGTATGCAAGGTGGACACCAGTGGTATCCTTAATCTGTTGATGAGTGAAAGGATATATATTCCTGCATTTCCCCCGAAAATATTGAATTCATGCTGCAGCATGCAGATGTCGGCATGCTCATTAATAAAGGATGCAGCCTGGATATAGTCGTTGTAATGTTCCTGGCGGATCGTGTATTTTACATATTCGGGATAATCATATTCCTCTCCCGGATCATTCATTGCCACAATGAAATTTTCCTCATTGGGCAGCATGTTATTAAAAAGGTCTTCGGTAAAAGTTGCTATCCCGCATTCACGGGGTGGATAAGTTGTAATTATAGCGCATTTCATATTGATAAAGGTACTTAAAAAATTTTGGAAGGGATCGGGTATAGTGCTCATCTCCCAGGGAGACAATGATCACAGGCGACCTGAGGGATCTTCTCTGCACCCTTAGGCGCCCATAGTGGTAACCGAAACAGACGATCACCTGCGGGGACATAACAGCACAGCAGTTTATTTTGCATCCCAGGGGATAACGAGCGTAATCGTCATCTCTATTCCAAAATGCTGCTGCGCAACATCTTCATAGGTAAACACCTCCGTAACTGAGTGACTGCCCGCTCCGGTTGCTGCCACAAAGGTTACTTCAACACGATCCAGTGAGTTGGCAAATTCATAGGTATAGCCCACCGGAACATTCCAGTAACCTGTATTATCCGTCGCGCCGGTCTCCCCGTAACTACCGGATGTATTGCCGTTGCAATAAGTCTTCTTAATTGCAAAAAGCATATTTCCCTGGTAAGGTTCATTACTCCCTTCGTGGGATACATAAATATCAAAATGAAATGAACGGTTGATCAATTTCCGCTTTGTTTCCTCGCATTTTTCATCCTCTTCATCTTTTTCACAAGAAACAAGTACACAGGCCAGTAAACCAACGAAAAGCATTGCCGATAAAATTGTGATTGCTTTTTTCATTTGTTTTTGATTAGGGTTTTGCCCAACTAATATAACAAAATTTCGGAGATCCTCCCCAATGCCGGTGTTGGGATTAATATTCGCAGTTCATAGGCACCGCAGGTATAAATATGTGTATCAGGTAATGGGCAGCACTGCAATACAAATCATTAAATTTTCATATTGAAACAACCAATATAAGAAGAATTTTACTATGTTTGGGTATTGCCCGGTGCAACAGCAAAGTTTCGATTGATATGTTTTAAGTTCAGATAACCCAAAACCCAATAATTTATGAAAAAGCACGTAATTTTCTTAATCAGCATGATGGTGCTCTTTACTTTCGTTATGACCAACTGTGAAGTGGAGGAAGAACCAGGCTGCGAAGAGACCGCCCAGCCCGAGATCACCAGGGGATTCAGCATCGATGTATATGTTTATTATAAAGACAGCGTTCCATGGGAAGGGCTCATTACCATGAAGTTCTGGAAAGAATACTGCTCCGAGGAAATATCAGGGGAGCATGAGTTTACCGACTTCTGCGACAGCGACGGGAACTATTATCCCGATGCCATACCTACCTATAAGCTAGCCAACACCTTAGACCGCGTATATGTGAGGTTTACGGTGGTTGGCAATGATGATTACTGGTATGAAGATCAAGTGGTATACTTGTATGAAGATGTTAAACCCCTCATAGCGGGTGTAAATCATACATACGACATCTATCTGCCCTGGGCATCATGGGAAAGGTAATTCCCCGCCGGTTTTTATTGCAGGAAAAATATTTTTTTTCAATGCTTGCATTTTTGGTTTCACTTTGCATTATTTTTATGCCGTTAAATACATTATGTGATGGAAAACGTATGCATTCGTTGTGGCATTTCATTTGAATCGGATTCACTTGATTTGAACCTGTGTCCGGAGTGTGAATCAGAACTCAACCTGCTGGAAAATGATGACAGCGTTGAGCTGGAATATGATGATGTCGACGACTGGGGATCGGATGACTATTAGCCTGTAAGACAAAACAAAAAGGCAGGATCTTCACCACTTGCGCTTATCACCGGTGAGCACTGGCGATCGCGCGTCCTACAATTTGTATAGTTTTGCACAAAAATCGATCACCTGGTAATCATCGTCCAGGCTGATGCTGTAGAACAACTTTTGTTCTTTTTCAAAAAGGATATAATACAGCACATAATATTTCCCCTTATAATCGATGGGCCTGTAAATGTTCAGGTAGCATATGGTCTTTTTTCCGGGGAACAGGACAAATTTCTTTGTCCGCTTGTCGATATCCGTAACTTCCCGGTACTCCGGCGGAAGCCGGTCGTAATGCTCCTGGAGCCGGTCGATATAATCCCTGTCAGGGATCCTGTTTTTTACCATATCGATATCTCCTGCACAGTCGGCAACATAGATCACCGGGCTGTAGACCGGTGTGGTTTTCCCTTCGAAAATGATGGTCGCCCCGGCAAGGCTCGTGTCGCTTTCGATGATCCTGTCGCAGAAAAAAACATAGGAATTATCCACCAGCTTCTGTTCTACTTCGCGTACTCTGTGCACTTCCTCTTCTTCTTTTTCCTCCTGGGCCAGCATAACGGATACCATGAATATCAGCATAGCAATGAATGCCAATATTCCAGCAGATGGCTGCCTGATATGGAATATCCTGCCCATTTCCCGGGGTTTCTTAAAAAGGGATCATTAAAAGCCCTTATCACCTAAATACGTGAAATATAAGGTATAGTTTCCCTTTTGCAATCAGGGATTACCACAAATTAAGTAAGCAGTTCCCAATAAACAGTTACATGTGTTATTTTGTATGTGTTATATTATATGTGCTTTTTTAATTAAATGACAAATAACACATAGCACATAACAAATATCACATTCATTCAGAAACCAGGTGCCATTAACCAGCAGGCAGTTACAAAATCTCTACTGACGAGGACCAAGGTGCATTTCAAACTATTTCAGCAGGATTTTCGCACTGGAGGCTTTGCGGCCAGCCTGGATATTCACCAAGTATAAGCCTGACTTCAAGCCGGAAAACTCTATCCTTTCCTGGTATTCGCCTTTTTGTAAAACTCCCTTATCGATGCGCATCACCTCTCCCCCGCCAACATCAAATAAGCTGATGCTCACCTTCGTGTCTTCTTCAAGTCTATACTGCAAATTTGTTCTTGAGGAAGCAGGATTGGGGAATATGCTTAGTTCAAATCCCGCCAAAGCATTACCAGGCTCCTCCACATCAACGATCATAAATCCGAAGAACCCGGCAATCTCGGCCAGCAACTGATCGCGAGTACCTGTTTCACTATCCTGCAGGTAGGCTATCGCGTAGGACATGCTAACGGTTTTCTGCCCATATATGCCTTCCCCCTGCACACCAACCACTCCATAATCGTATTCCTCAAGCATAGCCACCCCATTGCTATCCGGGGTCAAAATATCGATATACCAGACAGGGTATTGCATCGTACTGTTGAATGCAAGTCCCTCTGCAAGCGAAGCTGAAATACCACAAAGTGAATCAATAATGTTAGTGGTCATTGGCGTGACTATGGTATCCACGCCAAACAAGGATTGTATTTCTTCCAGGATACCGTATTCATTATATTTCATCAGCCCAAAGAATGAGGCACAGTCTTCAAACACGTAACCTCCTGAATATAAATACTCTATAATAATATTTGCCATTTCTTCGCTGATAAGCGTACCGTCACCTAAATCTTCACCATAATTCCCAAAAGAGAGAAATGCTGCGTCAAATCCATTTAATGAAGATGGAAATGCGTTCGAATAAAACACCGGGACTCCATTTTCATGAAGGAAGTCTCTGATATATTCGCCGCTGTATGCATTGCCGGTCCCTATCCCGTCATAGACAAACACGCCGCTTTGATTTATCAATATCTGCATCGGCCAGTCGTTCTCCAATGGAATTGGCATAGCCGCAGAAGCATTTATGGTAAATTCGATTAATTGTGTTGAGTCAATATCCGGGCTAACCTGCACAACAAATGCGCTATCGAACCATAACGTATTGTCGCTGGGCACCATGCCGGTGAATTGGTCACTCACCATATTCACATATGGGCTTGTCGTTGAAAGAGTAAAAGTCACCGGTACTGTATCCAAACCAATAGAGAAATTTATCAATTCAAAGTCGAGGAAAACATTTTCGCCCGGTTCCAGTATTCCATCCTCATCTTCATCAACATATTGTTTATCCATTACCCGCAGTTTAAGTACTTCCTCGATTTCAGGGTTTATCTCGCTGAGGGCACGATAGGCATTGATCCTGCCATAGCCGAGCTTATTTGCATACTGGGTTTGATTTACAGTGTCGATATCATCAGATGTAGCACATAGTTGTTCGATAAGCATCTCGTTCGTCCATCCGGTGTAGTAGGATTTCATAAGTGCAAGCTGTCCGGCTACCAGAGGGCATGCCATAGAGGTCCCTGACATCTGTTGTGTCATGTTGTTGGGCCGGAGGCTACGAATATTAACACCCGGTGCAAATACATCCACAAAAATGCCATACGAAGAGAAAGAAGCTTTTGTATCGATCATGGATGAAGCCCCGACAGAAACAACTCCCGGATAACTTGCAGGATAGGTGAGCATTTCATCATCGTTATTTCCTGCTGATGACACTATGATGCATCCCAACCCCTGCGCATATTCGATAACTTCCCTGTTTGCCTGGGAATTCCCACCGCTCCAACTGTTCGTGATGATATCCACGCCCAGTTCTGCTATGTAGATCAGCGCCTCCCAGGCATCATAGTCAAAGTATAGGTCCCCGTCGTTGGCACATTTTGCTGTAACGAATTTCACATTCCACGGAATGGAGGCTACAAATACAGAATTATTGGTCCGGCTGTTGGCAATACCCATACAGTGGGTGCCATGGTCAATATCCGGCTGATTGGGTTCGGGATCATTGTCCTGTTCACCAAATTCATTGATAAAATCCCAGCCTACAAAGTCATCGATCTTACCGTTGCCGTCATCATCAATGCCATTCTCATCGTCAGGATCAAATATCCACTCCGAACCATTGAATTCGATCACATGCCCGTCACCGTCGAAATCTTCTCCCAGGTTTTCCCATACATTGTCGATCAGGTCGTCGTGACGCCAATCTACAGCATCATCAACAATACCGATCACTACTTCGGGGCCATTTTCCCCTTTATGGATGTCCCATGCATTTTCTGCCTGGATCAGCTGCAAATGATACAGATCATCAAACAATTCATCGTCAGGCGTTTCACACAGTTTCATCACGGGAATAGCTTCAGCATACTCAATATTCGGATCATCCCTGAATGCGCTGACCACGCTCAGGACACTGGTTTTTTCAGGAAAGCTGATCTTGTAGATTCTGGAAAGGTCGGGCATGTCTTCGCGCCTCTTATCCGGGATATATGAAAATCGCTTTTCAAGGGCATAGACCTTAAATCGCCCAAATTTTTCATCAAGCGAAGTGATACCGAGTTCAACTTTCCCAGACAGATGGTCAAAATCACCGAGGCCTTCTTTCAGCTTTATCGTGATCATGCCTTTGTGATACTCATGCTTTTGATCCTTCAGATCAATTAAGCTGGAGTTCTGTTTTTCATCCTGTTTGAGATCCTGCAGGTTAAGCTGCTCTACCATCACCATTGACGTGGAGATCAACACAATAGCAATGAAAGCAAAAATCGTAAGGGTTTTTGGGTTCATGATTTCTGGAGGTTTTGGTTTTCAGTAAATATAGGGTAAAATCTACAGAAAACCAAATACATACAAAAACTTGAATATGATAAATTCAAGTGCTGAGCAGTTGCTTTTACCACCGATTTGTATGATTAGAAACGCTCGCTGGTTCAGTTTCTGCAGCTGCAATCCCGTTGTGGTTTCATCACCATTTACAATCATTTTCGCACTTATGGCATGTCGATCCCGAAACGTTGCAGCAGCTGGGTCGTTTCCCGGTAATCGTATGATGTTTTATCCTCAGCCTGGAGCCATGACCTGAGCTTCGGTTCAATGAGTTCTTTTTCTGATTTTTCTCCCAGGTCAGAAAGCAACTTATGAGCAATGAAGCGTTCTGTAAGCAGGCGGCCTCTTCTTTTTTGTGAATTCAGTTCATCCAGGATAGATAAAGCCGCAGCAGTAACATCATTGGCTTCCTGCAGTATGCTGAGCTTCTCTTCCTTTTCGTCCATTACACTGGATAGTTCCAGCAGCGTTTCGGCCAGGTTATGGGAAGATCCCGGGATCTGGTTCTTTTCCCCTATGCTTTTTTTCATGTTTACGGCCTGCCGGATGTTTGCCCGGCTTGCAAGCAAATGTTTCCGCCTTGCGGAGATATCATCAGTCGCTTTTCCAAGCAAACGTTCGGCAATTCCCCGGTTCGATAACAGGCTGCTCTTTCTGAGGATGGTCCCGGGCAGTTTCAGGGCCTTTTCATAGTTTTCGATAGCCAGATCATAGTTTCGCTCCCATTCGTGGTAGTTGGCCTTCGTATTGTAATAACGGGTCAGGAACAGGATGTAATCCTCCGTATTGGGTAACTTACGAAGAATATTATCCGTTTTTCCAAGGTATTCATAACCTTCCTCCCTGTGTTCTTCAAACCTTCCGCTCACGATCACCCAGGCAATGTTCAGGTATAGCTCAAGGATGAGCGTACGGTCGTCGATCATACCCGACTTCACCCACTCTTCATCCGTTTTAAGCAATATTTCCAGTGCCTCCCGGTATTCGCCCATGCTGTCTTTCAGGTCAGCTATTTCGATGGCGATCCGGGCCGGGTAAATATTTTCCAGGATGCCGAATACCTCAAAGGCATCAGCATACATCCCTGCGTTCACAAAGCATGCCGAAAGGTCCTTCAGGGTGCCGACATCCATAAATTGAAGGATGCCCAGTTTATATTCCCCTTCAACAACCCTGTTTTTTGCAGAAATGTGCGCCCAGTACCGGTTCATCAGCCAGTACTTTTCCGTGCGCTTTACATTTCTGACAAAATCCTGGACAAGGTCGATCTTCCGTGCATCCAGATCCTGATCTGTTCTTGTCAGCGCCAATAAGATCACCAGCGCCAGGGGATCCTTCAGCTTGCCGGATACGGCCCCGATATTGTTTGTAACGGTATCGGCGATACTCTCCAGTACAGCAGGCATACGCTCATTTTCCGGTATGGAGTGGACCAGCAGAAACTCCTGCATGCCGGTGTCAGATCTCTGTTCAAGATAGCCATAGTCAATGATGCAACGGTTCAGGAATTTCTCAAAACTTATCCCTGCTGCACCACCGGAGGATAATTTTGATTCATACTGGTGGTATACGGCTTCCGCAAGTTCCTTTGAAACGATGGTGTCCATTGCCGGGCCGTCCGCTGTCCATGCTTCAGGGAGGTTTATGGTTGAACTGAAAAGGAGGCAGTGAAAACATTCCTTCTCCCATACTGAAAGAAATTCAAAAGGATATGCCTGCATATCGGCATCCCCGGCATGGATTGGTTTGTTTGCAAAACGTATGTCTGTATTGTTTTCCGATATCAGTTGCAGGACATTTTCCCTGTCATCAACCCTGACCATCACCTCTATTTCGGCATCTGTCATGCTCAATGCCGGAACAAGGTATGAACGAGCCCAGCTGTCGGGGCCTGCAATCATCGGGTTCCACAGCACGATCGTCTTCTGTTCCTTATGTAATCTGAACAGAAGGCCAATGCCGCGCGACAGGCGCCTTTTGATACGCGAACCTGTCGAAAACCGCTTATTGGCCCACTCAAAAAGGTTATCATAGTCGCCCAGTATGATCCGCGGGGAAAACACAAGGAAGAGAAGCATGAACAGGCTGAGCAGCAAATAAAGGTAAATACCCCTGAAGTTGAATATATTTGAGCTTTCACCACCGGAAAACAAATCATATGAAAGTGAACCATGTATCGACAGCAAAGCAAGAAAAAAGATCACCAGCATCGAAATGACAAGGGTCAGTATGGAGCCCAGTTGATTCTGGAACTGAAGCAGTACATATGACCTGAAACTACGTTTCCTGATCCTGCCTGTCAACGCTTTCTCAAAAGAATCAAGGCCGGTGTCTTCCTGCAACACGATATGGATCTCCGAAGGGCTGCATTGAATCAGTTCCCGGTGTTTCAGTTTAGAGGCCAGGCTAAGGAAACCGCCTTTAATTATGAGAGAGGGTGATCCTGATCTCAGTACGAATCTGTTATTCTGCATTTTCAGGCTTCTTTAATAATTAATTCATCCAGGTAAGGTGCATATCGTTCAACTACAGGGGTAAGGCCGTCGGCCAGGTAGGTAGTTTGATCATACATCACACCAAAATCGTGGCCAATGCGGTAGGCCCCTGTTCTTGCCCAGGAAATATCGATCCAGTCGGGAAGAAAATTTGCATCATCCGTCAGGCTTGCCCGCATTGAATTCGCGGAATAAACAAATCCACTCCCGAGGGCCTTCCTGCTTGTAAAATCATACATTACAGTCTCGAGCCGGTCATAATGCTTCTCCCGCCGGTCTAATTCTGCCAGCTCCTGATCTTCCACTTCAAAGGCAAGGCCATTGAACGACGCATCCTCACTGGCTGCGATGTTGGCTGCTGCCCGCTCCACTGCATGGTCACTGATCCTGAAAGATGGCTCATAATGGGAAGGAAGCAGGTTGAAAAGACGCTTAAAGCCCTTTACAATGACCGGATGATACACCTTTTTTTCGGCAGAATGTCCGATGGTATCCCCGACCGATTTCCTGTAAAGAAGGGTTCCGTAACCAACAATAAATGTTGCCATTGGATTAAGTTAATTGGTTTTCAATATCTTATTCACAAGCCCCCGTTACAACCCGTGTTGGCCTGCACAACTGCAGTTATTCTTTGCTGGTAAAATGATCCCTGCAGTTGTTTCAAATGTATAAATTATTACGTTATATTTGCGCCATACTGATTTGCTTAACCCAATTAAATTTTACGATATGAAATCAAAACTATTCCTGTTTTTGTTTACGGCATGTATTGCTGCAGGCCAGGTTTCAGCCCAGAAAGACAAACATTTCGAGATCGGCCTCCAGGGCGGATACGGTAGCGTATGGATCATCAACCAGAGCAATTACGGATTGCCTGAAATGGATTACGAGTATACCTGGGGAGGTGGATACAACTTCCAGGCCGGGTATAACTTCACAGAAAATATTGGTGTCTTCACCGAAGTGGGCATCCTCAACCAGGGTCAGCATTACAATGATACCTGGGATAATAATAGGGACATGAAGCGGGAAGTCAGTCTCAAATACCTCAACGTTCCCGTATTCTTCAAATATTCCTACGGCGAAAGCCGTGCCCGCTTCCGGCTGCTGGTCGGGCCGCAATTCGGTTTCCTGCAAAAGGCAGAACAGGTTTACCAGGTTGATGGTGCAGATTTTCATCAAGATATAGAAGACAAGGAAGGGAATATCTTCGATGCCGGCGCCCCTGACATTACGGATCGTTATAACAGTACCGACATTTCTTTTGTTCTTGACCTCGGAGCCGATATCTTCCTGATGGAAAATGTGCTGTATGCTTCTATTGGAGTCCGTATGTTCTATGGATTAACCGACATCAATATCGACGCATACCAGCTAAAGAACCTGGAAGGCAATTACCAGGCATCCCATAATGCCGGAGGAACTTTCATGTTCGGGCTGCATTATATTATTGCCGGGAAGAAGTAATCTCTTAAGATTCAGAATACAGAATACAGTATTCTGAATGTAGAAGGCAACTACATGTGCTATTTTGTATGTTTTATGTGTTATGTGCTGTTGAATTCTCATAGTATACAACACATAGCACATAACAAATACCACATTTCTAAATAGCCAGCAACAAGCAATCCCGAAAAACCAGAAATCTATGATTTCATCGTTTTTCGTGGATCCTCGATAAGAAAGCAAATCAAAGATTTGCGTCTTATCGGGACGAGTAACCAGAAACGAGTAACAAAAACCACATTATTCCTGAACTAAACCAAGGCTGCGCGGCCTAACAACAAAATACAAGCCCAGAAAGGATACAAGTGCCGTAATGAGGTAAAACATCAGGCTGATGCTCACAGCCATATCCTGGTGGATTGCCAGCAGTTCCGCCCCGTACAGAAAGGTAAGTTCACGTACGCCCATCCCGCCGATGGAGACCGGCAAAACGGCTACGATCGATGAGACCAGGAATACCAGGAGGTACGACATGATGGATTCTTCAGCTCCCATCGCTTTAATGATGAAATATGCACAGGCCAGCTGCAATATCTGCACACCAAGGGAGTAGAGCAGGGTAATGGAGAAAACCCGGATAAAACTGCGATAGAACAGGCGACAAAATACATATAATGCTGCAGCGGCAAAAGGCATCATGACGAAGCCCGTCCAGTTCCAGTTAAACGGCATATCATCCAGGGCAAACAGGAGAAGGGCCAGCATGGCAAGCGCGGTCATACCGGAAAGGCGATCGGTGAGCACAGCACCAAAAAGCCTTGCCGTACCTGTCTTGTATTTATTTTGAAGCAGGTAGATCTTGTAGCCATCCCCCCCTATCCCACCCGGGAGAAAAAGATTATAGAACATCCCTAACAGGTACAATCGCAAATTCACCCTGCCGGGAAGGCCGAGCCCGATAGCACTGAAATAGATGTTGAGCCGGTAGGCCGCAACAGCCTTGGAGGCAGCAAAGAGCAGGAGTGCGATGAAAAGATAAAGCCAGTTTGAGCGTACGAAAAGCTCCAGCACGCTGCTGAACTCGATCCTACTGAATACATAATACAGGGCTGCAATGGTGAGCCCGAACTTCAGTATGGTCTTTATGAGCCGTTTGGTCTTACTGTTCACCGTAAACCGTTATTTTCTTGACCCGGTATGGCTTTTTTTGCTGGGATTCGAAATAAGTGCGCATCTGGTACTCCACGATGATGCCGGTAGTGATCATCTGGAATCCCGCCAGCACAAGCAGAATGCCAAGGATCAGCAACGGCCTTCCCCAGATATCATAGCCGAGTATCTTGAGCACCAGCAGGTAGATGTTGATCACCACACCGATCCCGAATACCAGCATGCCCCACATGCCAAAAAAGTGCATGGGTTTTTGAAGGTAGCGTTTGAAAAACAGCAGCAGGATCAGATCGCTGATGACCCTGAAGGTCCTGGAAAGCCCGTACTTGGATCTCCCATGTACCCGTGGGTGGTGCTTCACCTCCATTTGTGTGATGGTGGCACCCTCAAGTGCAGCAAGCACGGAAATATAGCGGTGCATCTCGCCATAAAGGCCCAGGCTTTTGGCCATGTCGGCCTTGAACACCTTCAAGGCGCAGCCATTGTCCTTGATCTTAACCCCGGTGGTCTTTCGTATCATGGAATTGGCAATGATGGAAGGGATCTTGCGTATGATAAAATCATCCTTGCGGTTCTTCCTGATCCCCACAACCAGGTCCCAGTCGCCTTTCTCTGCCAATTTCACCATTGCAGGGATATCCGAGGGATCGTTCTGCAGGTCCCCGTCAAGAGTGATAATATAATCGCCTGAAGCATGATCGATACCCGCCGCCAGGGCTGAACTTTGCCCGTAGTTCTTTTTTAGCTCTACCAGGTGGACGTGTGCATCATCCAGTTTCCTGATATTTTCTACCGTAGCATCGGATGAACCGTCATCAACGAAGATGGTTTCATAATCGAAGCCCATAAGCGCCATGTTGATCTGCTCAACAAGCGGCACAACATTATCTTCCTCGTTAAATACAGAGATGACCAGGGATAGTTTTTTCATGACAATAATAAGAATACAGCGCAAATATAAGGGCAATTGGTTAACTTTGGGAACATAAACCATCATGAAATCAGGTATGCAGAATATTCTGGTCACCGGTTCGGCCGGTTTCATTGGCTTTCATACCACCCTGAACCTTTTGAAACAGGGGCACAGGGTTTTCGGTATAGACAACCTCAACAACTATTACGATCCTGAAATAAAATTCAGGCGGCTGGCGAAGTGCGGTATAGAGCATGACCAGATCCGCTTTGACCAGTATTCGAAAAGCATGCTTTTCCGGGAATACCGCTTCAGGAAAATGGATGTTTCAGAGAAAGAAAGTGTAAAGGAACTCATTGCGAGTGAGAACTTTGATACCATTATCCACCTTGCTGCCCAGCCCGGGGCCAGGTTCAGTGTTCAAAAGCCCTCTTCCTATATCAAAACCAATATAGAAGGATTTTTCAGTATACTGGAAGCCTGCAGGGAACACAAACCGAAACACCTTATTTACGCGAGCAGCTCAAGCATATACGGAAACAACACGGATATACCTTATTCGGAAGATGATAAAAGCGACATGCCGGCCAGCCTTTATGGCGCTACCAAAAAATCGAACGAATTGATGGCATACGCATACAGCCATCTCTATGGGATACCCATGACCGGACTTCGCTTTTTTACGGTATACGGCCCCTGGGGAAGGCCTGATATGGTTTATTTCAAATACACCAGGGCAATCCTGAACAATGAACCGATCGATGTGTATAATAATGGAAAGCTCAGGCGCGATTTCACTTATATCGACGATATTGTAAAAGGCCTGATCGATGTCATGAAGATCATTCCCGGCGGGGATGTCCCGCATAACATTTTTAATATCGGGAATTCAAGCCCGGAAGAGCTGCTATACTTTATTGAAGTACTGGAAAATATCCTGGGCCGCAAGGCGATCAGGAATATGCTGCCCATGCAGGCCGGGGATGTCATCGAAACCTTTGCCGATACTTCCAAACTGGAGAAATATTGCGGGTACAAACCCCATACCCAGCTGGCTGAAGGCTTGCAGCGCTTTGTCGACTGGTACCTGCATGAATACAGAGAATCATAGGTTATGAAATTATCGGCGCTTAGCAAAAAACCCTATTTTTTTCTGGCACTGGCACTGGTGCTGTTCTTCCCTGCCTATCTCATCAACATAGGCGATCAGCCCATCATTGAGGACGAAGCCATACGTTCACTGGTAGCTTTCGAGATGTACAAAAGCGGGGATTATATCACGCCAACCATCGGCGGGGAGGAATACCTTCGCAAACCACCCCTGTACAACTGGTTTATTGCAGCATCCTATGCCGTATTTGGCAATTATTCTGAATTGGCCATACGATTTCCGATGATCCTGTCACTGCTGTTTTTTTCCCTCACCATTTTCCTTGTGGTGAAAAGGGAACTCGGGACATGGATGGGTGTGCTGAATGCCCTCATATACCTGACGCTCGGGCGCATCATCATCTATGAGTCTTTGCATGGGTTGATCGACCTGGCATTTTCCTGGGTCACCTACCTGGTGTTCATGCTCTCATGGTTTTATTTCCGCCGAGGGCAATACCTCAAGCTGTTCATGGCAGCGTATTTCCTTACTGCCGTGACGTGGATGATGAAAGGACTTCCAAGCCTGGTATTTCTTGGTATTACACTCCTTGTGCTGTTTATCTCGCAGAAGCGTTTCAAAATACTGTTCAACTGGCGGCATTTTGCAGGCATTTTACTATTTATTGGGCTTGTGGGAGGATATTACCTGCTTTATTTTAACCAGAATGACGTCAGCCCGGAAGAACTTTTCCGAACCCTGCTTGGACAGACCACCCGCCGCACGGTAGTGCGTTTCGGATGGCTGCAGACCATACAACACATCTTTATTTTCCCGTTTGAAATGATGTATCATTTTCTGCCATGGACCCTTCTGCTGGCAGTATTGATTATGAAGGGAAGCAGGAAACATATCTGGTCGCATCCCTTTCTCAGGTATAACATTTTGCTGCTTGTGTTCAACATTATCCCCTACTGGACTTCCCCGGAAGTACATCCCCGCTATATACTCATGCTGATCCCCCTGCTGTTGCTCCCGTTGAGCTGGTACCTCGTTAAGATACGACCGGCAATTTTACCCAAACTTTGCTGGCTGGCGGTCATTATTCTTATGCTACGCATCGTATTTGATTTCACCGTGCTCCCGACACGGCAGAAAAACTCACAGGAAGTGCTGAGCAAACAGTCTGCCATAGAACTTGCTGAGAAAAGCAAAGGAAAGGAACTTTATTCCTACTGGAACGAGGAATTTGAGCCGAGTTTCTACTATATGAAAAATTTCCTGGCTTTCAGGTATCATTTTCATCTCGCTGCCGCGAGGGATGAGATCCTGTACAATATTTCCGATAAGAAGCCCGAAGCGTGGTATTTCTCTGCCAATGCGCACATTGCAGGGGATTCCATCATACGCATAGGTACGGTGGATCAGCACCTGGACGACACCTCGCCCCTGCCTTTATTTGTCTTTTACACAGCGAACTGAGAATCCGTCCTGCTTCGGATAAGTATAGGTCCCTACATTGTCGACCGATTTATAGATGCCTTTGAAGCTTGCATATCCCTGCGCATGCTCGCTTGATGACCAGTAATATGCGCTTTCGTTTATCTTGCCAAAATACCCGTCTTTGTCGCGATAACCGCTGAATTGGGCATTGAAATCAGACATACCGCCTTCTTTTAGTGCCTTTCCGGCATAGTGCGTGCCGCCATAATATTCGATCAGGGCTGACCATTCCTGGTCGCCGGGCAGGTGCCAGCCTTCCGGGCATGCTACCATGGCTTCTTCCCAGGTGTATAACCTGCCCCAGTCCGAACAATTCTCATCCTCAAGATCATAACACCATGATCCCGGGGTTGCAAAGTTCAGGTTCTGGGCCATCCACCAGTTGCCGTCGCCCGACTCAAAGATCCTGTATTCCTGTCCATCACGCTCATCAACGAACACATTGGGTTCAGGTTCAGGTTCGGATTTCGGGATCACTTTTTTAGTCTGAGGCGGAGGTGGAGGTGCCGGCTTATGTGCAACAACTACCTGCTTGGGTGGTTCCAGGGCTTTATGCTGGTTGATGGAGTCCAGAACATGGCTAACTGCAGCAGCCACCGCTTCTTTTTTCTCCTGTTCAAATTTTTCACGCTGCATACAGTTGTAATAAACACATGCAGCCGCCAGCACTAATAAAAGGATGATAAAGATGATCGTTTTTTTCATTGTCGGGATTATTTTAATTACGTACGTAAATTAACTTAAAACAAGAATACATTCCAGCCGGATCAGTTTCCCTGATTCAATCCATCCGGGACATAATGAACATACATCGACCAGCCGATACCCGGGAATCGATTCCCTTCCGCCCAGGCCGGTTCCTGCGACCTTCCGGCAACAACATCAGCATGAACCGCGATATCGAAAGATCCGTAGAAATCTTCAAACAGTGTTAAGGAGTAATGATTGGTCGGGGGATAATGAGTGGTGATGTAATCAAATTCCTCAACAATGGGGTCTCCTGTCGGGTACAGTGGAAAATCATACAGCTCTTGTTCAGCATGAATGTAAGATTCAGTAAGCACCCAGTCATCTTCCATAATGATATCGACGCTTATGGCATGGTTTTTCTCAGTCACGAATACAACCCCTACCTGGATGTTCTGTGCAGCCCAAAAAACATACTTGCCTTTCTGATACCTGGGCTCAACAGGCATCTTGTATTCCACATTGGCAGGGTCCTTAATTTCAGTCACTTCCTGCTTTTCACAGGATGTTGTGAGGAGTGCTGCAAGGAGCAGCAACACCCCTGAGGTTAATAGTCTCATTCTCATAATTTACGGTTTAGGTCATCGTAAATATATGGTATTATTTTTTTAAAAGCAATTTTGAATGAGCTATTATCATGTCATTTACCATAATTCTTATAAAATAGATGCCCGATCCGGCCGTCATTCCCTCTGCAGTATCACCATTCCACCTTAGCATGTGATTACCTTTCGATTGTGATTCTTCTGCAAAAGTTTTTACTATGCGTCCGCTGACATCGATCACATCAACCCTTACCCTGGCCGGTTCCTGGAGCTGATAGCTGATCACACACCCGTCAACGCTGGGATTCGGGAATACCCTGAGCTGTATATCGGGATATTGGATTTCACCGATATCTTCAACGATATCAAGCCTTAGCAGGTAATCCTCCGTCTCTCCTTTATCAAAGAAATCCACGCCATTCCAGTTGTTTGCAACGTTTCGTTCACTCACTGTGAATCTTGCCCAGACATATCCGGCCCGGGGTCCTGCAAGGAAGGGTGGCGGATTTAGTGCTGATAAAGGGCCTGAGTAGCCCGGTGGCACACCGAAGTTCACCAGCACGTGCTCATATACAGTATTTCCCGCACAGCTTATCGTAGTATCCAAAGCCCATTGTCCGTCACGGTTGAAATCCATGAGCACATTTACAACTGCTTCAATGGTATCCAGGTTGGTCACATCGATATCCACTTCGGGACCCCAGTGTACCATACTGCATATCGTATCCATGGTGCTTCCGTTAGCAGTACATGGTACAACCACATTAAATCCACCTGTACTGATGATCGTATAGGGCTGTGGAAGGATCAGTCCGGCATCCCCGTCGGCAAAACATTCGTCGTTATTGTATGGAAATACGTAAGGACTGCACAGTCCTGCATTTCCATCGGGTTCGAAATCTTTTGAAGGTCCAAAATAGATCAGCTCATCAAGCTGGTGTTCAACATAGTGGTTGAGTGGCCCGGATGAGGTACAGGTGGGAAAACTACCCATAACGGAAATAGATGGATATGCAAGCGGTCCCTCAGGGGCATCACCGTATTCGTATTCGTCCGTAGTGCTTGCTGTATCAACCTTAATCAGGTAGTCCTCCGTTTCTCCGTCCTCAAAAATCCCGGCACCGTCCCAGGGGACCTGTACAGGCTGATCGCTAATCGTAAACCTGCTCCAGAAATACCCGGGATCCGGCCCGATGATAAAATCAGGTGGCATAAGACCGGAAATAGGGCCTGAAAAATTAAAGGGGATCACAAAATTCTGCAATACATGTTCCGGGACCATAACACCCCCGCAATACACCGTATCACCCCAGTCGCCATCCTTGTTCCAGTCGAACAGCACATTCATGAACATATCCATTTGGGTGGGAGATAAATTGTTTGCATGAATATCGATGTCGGTACCCCAGACCGCTGTATCGCAGGGATAACCGAGACTTTGTCCTGACACTCCCGGGCAGGGAGTTACGGCCCCGCCGACGATCGTAAAGGATTCCACGATCAGGAGGCCGGCATCTCCATCATTGTAACATTCGTCATCATCGTATGGGCTGAATCCGGGGCATTGTCCAGCATTGCCGTCAGGTTCCAGGTCGATCGCAGGGCCCAGATCGGCACCCATGTGCAGGTGTTCAACCCAGGTATTGGATCCTGCGCCGATACATGTCGGGAAAGCTCCGACAACGCCGTTGGAAGGATATGCCAGGACATCCTCGGGTGCATCTCCAAAATCGCTCTGTAAGGTTGGAGTGATCTCAAGCAGGTAGTCTTCCGATTCCCCGTCCTCAAAAAACCCATGTCCGTCCCAGTTTGTCGCAACCGGGGCCTCAGTGATGGAAAAACGTGTCCATACATAACCACTGTGATTGCCGATTGTAAAAGGGGGCGGTCCAAGGACCGAAACCGGGCCTGCGAATCCATTCGGAATCGGAAAATTGATCAGTACATGCTCCGGCACAGGGACGCCTGCGCAGGTATCGTGGTCGCCCCAGACTCCGTTCTGGTTAAAATCCATCAGTACATTCAGGAATCCAAGCGTCTGGCTCGGCATAAAATTCGCGACGTCAATATCCACATCAATACCCCAGGAGGCGATAACACAGGTAAATCCAAGTGGTGTACCCGTAAAGCCCGGGCAGGGAACAACATTGTTGCTCACAATGGTGTAAGGCTCTGGCATCATCAGCCCGGCATCCCCGTCCTGGAAACATTCATCATTATCATAAGGTGCAAAGCTGGGACAAATTCCTCCATTTCCATCCGGTTCAAAATCAAAAGTGGGTCCCAACTGGGCACCGAAGTTGTTGTGCTGTACCCAGTTCGTGCCAACGCTCATGCATGTAGGGAACCAGCCAATAACTCCGGAAGAAGGATAAGCAATAACCGATTCGGGTGCATCACCGAACTCATAGATTTCCTGTGCCTGGGCAATCGGGCACAGCAACAAAGCGAGAAAGATCAAGATTGTACTCAGGAAGTAAGTTTTCATAGCAAAAAGGTTTTTTTAAACAATCTGATTGCAGAAAACTTTTTGGTAATTATAAAGAAGTGGTTAAGCCCTAAAGATACGAAAACATGGCGCAAAAATCAATATATTTCTGAGTCTGCAGGGTTTAAGTCAGGCTTTGGGCATTGCGCATTGGGCTCCGGACGTTGGGCATTGCAAGCAAATAATAGGAAATTATGCATGAATATAATATCTTTGCACCGCCAAAACGGTCCAGTAGCTCAGCTGGATAGAGCAACAGCCTTCTAAGCTGTCGGTCGCAGGTTCGAATCCTGCCTGGATCACAAAAAAACTCCCGAATGCGGGAGTTTTTTTATTGTCGATTCTGTGTTCTGTATGTTCAATTTATGATCGATTATCAGATATTCGGTAGCAGATAGATGATTGGGGTGAGAAAGGCTGGATGAGAACCTGGTTCGAACCGAGTG
>JAZBOU010000201.1:0-21259 GCA_036351275.1 Bacteroidales bacterium | reverse complement strand
TTCGGATTATTTTTCTTTGCAAGTTTCTCAGCTTCTTCCCTTGACGAGGGACTGGGCATTAAAAAGTCGTCGCCGGGCTGCCAGTTGGAAGGCGTAAACACATCATGCTTATCTGATTCCTGCAATGCGATCAGGGTGCGTTTGATCTCTACCTGGTTCCTTCCAATATTTAAAGGATAGAAAAAGATGGCGCAGATCACATTTTCCGGGTTAATAATATACACTCCCCGAATAGTCTTGGTAGTGCTCATTTTTGAATGGATCATTCCATATTGACGTGATATCTCAAGGCCAATGTCAGGGACGAGGGGGAAATTGATCCCGACAGCTTTCCCTTCATTTTTCTGGATCTGCTCAAGAGATTTTATCCACTGCAGGTGGCTGTTGAGACCATCAGCCGATAAAACCACGATCTGTGTATTCAATTCCTCAAACTCCTCCTGCATTTCTGCCAGGTCGAGGATCTCTGTTGCACAGACCGGCGTGAAGTCAGCCGGATGGCAAAAAAGTATTTTCCATTTGCCAAAATAATCTCCGGGAAATACAATATCACCCAGGCTTGTTTTAGCCTTAAATGATGGAGCCAGGTCACCCAGCATGGGAATGTCCTGCGTTCTCCCTTTCGGGTTGGAGATCAGCAAAATGATGCATAGAAATAGTAAAGTTCTCAGGTATGGTGTTTTCATAATCATGGATAATTTGCACAAAGGTAGCTTGGTTCGGGAGTGATGCTTGTTAACAACTTGTTAATTAAATATTTATTGCTATCAAATGCAGTGTTATAATGAGGTTCCATGCATCCACACAAGACTTGGAGATATACATTGGCATGCATTTTTGTATATTTATATGGACGTAAAAGCTATTGACTAACCCAAAAATCAAGATCATGAAACAAGGTATACCCGTTCTCATCGGCGTGTTTTTCCTGTGCACAGCCCATTTCACCAATGCACAAGTTGATGGAGGTGCATTCAATTCAACCGGCTCCGGCCATTCAGTAGTTAACCTGGGTGATTACCAGAGCCTGGGTGTGAACCCGGCCAATCTGGGATGGAAGAAAGACGATCATAAAATGCATATAGGCTTTTTTGAATTCGGCCTGTCAATCTATTCTGAGCCACTATCCAAAAGTCTGGTTTTTAGTGACCTGATCGGTAACAGCCCCGATTTTTCATCCAAGGCCCAGCGTGATGAAGCCATCAAGAATTTCACCAATACCGAACTCTGGATACAAATAAATACCACCCTCTTTGGCCTATCCTACCAGGATGAAAAAGTTGGGGGCATTGCATTTTCTGTGAAGCAGCGCCTGTTCTGGAATTCAATACTCAACGAAAGCGCCTCCGAATTTATGTTCGAAGGATATAATTCTCCATATTTCGACAGCATCTCTGTCGAACCCAGCGGTGATACAATCGGATGGGCTACCAATCCGGAAAATGCATCCTATCTGTACAATCCTACCGACATCACCCACTTACTTTATATGGA
Source organism: Bacteroidales bacterium (assembly GCA_036351275.1). Classification (GTDB taxonomy): domain Bacteria; phylum Bacteroidota; class Bacteroidia; order Bacteroidales; family B18-G4; genus B18-G4. The sequence goes on along the minus strand of JAZBOU010000201.1, from coordinate 19,765 downwards.
ATATTCGCTGGGATATGGCAGAAAACTGGTAGACAGGGATAATTTTAAATTCTATGCGGGAATTGATTTCAAATTGCTGCAGGGATTCGGTATTATGAATTATAATTCAATTTCTCCCTTAGCAGCGGATGGCTATCAGGCCCTGAGCAACGCCTATGGAGTTGAATACAGTGAACCAACCCCATCAGCATTGACCGGGAGTGGCTGGCAAACTGCCGGAATGGGTTTTGGTATTGATATTGGGGTAACGTTTGAGATCTACAAAAAAACGAGGGTATCTTTAGCCATGAATGACATCGGCTCCATTAAATGGGATGGAAATGTGTACGAAGGCGATAATGCACCCATCAAGAATATCGAAACATCCGGTATCAATAACTATAACATCTTTTCCGAATCCGGAGGTATTATCGCTGACAATGAGAACCTGGGTGAATGGATAGGCGTTAAGGATAAAACAGTGAGCCTTCCCATGAACCTGCGTGTTGGTGCAAGCCACCAGCCCATCGAGAATCTCACATTTGGTGCTGAGGTATTCATTCCTCTCAGCAACGAAGACATACCGGGAAGATATATGGGAAGCGTTTATGCCGCAGGGGTGCAATACCTGCCGGCAAAATGGTTCCAGCTTTCCGCAGGATTTAATTATGGTGGCGGGTATGGCATGACCATCCCGGTCGGCTTGACTTTCCGACCGGTAAGCAACGAAAATGCCATGTGGGAACTGGGGTTTGCCAGCAGAGACCTGGTAACCTGGTTCCGCAGCGACCATCCCCTGGTATCACTGGTGTTTGGTTTTATGAGGATAGGCTTCTAGTCAAGCATGACTCTTGCAAACCAGATCTCTTTTCCCTTCCTGTCGGATCCGAAGAAGACGATCTTGCTTTCACCGTCGGTCGCCAGGTATGGATAAGAGGGATCAAGATAATATCCTTCTTCACCTCCTAAAGAGATGAAGTTGCTGATGTTGTCATTGCTAAGGTCGATATAACCAATACTCGGATAAGAAAGCATTTTGCCTTTTGCCAGCGCAACACCTACGATCTCAAGCTGGAACCAGTACATCCTGGTACTGGAGGTGTTCTCGGTAAAGAACTGTTCTGTTCCGTTCGCTTTGGCGTACTTATTTGATTCCTTGGTGTCAACACTATACTGTGCCTTAAGCTTTCCTTTTGAATCAAAGTGAAATCCCACAATATCATTATACTGGTTGCCTTCATTGCTTGGCTTGAATCGCTGTCCACTTACGATAAAATCACCATTTGATGCGATCTTGTAATTTGCAAAAGCAAACTTTTTGCCTTCATAGGCCGGAGCCTTTTTCTGATCAGCAGGCTTCTTTAGTTTAGCCTCAAATTCAGGCAGGTCGGTTTCGGTGAAATATTCAATTTTATGATCAGCGATCTTCATCAGCTGAACTGCTTTGAATTTGCTTGTACCTAAAAGCTGACCGTAATATTTATCCTTACCCATGGCTGATGGTCCAAAGAGATAAACAGCATCACTGCTGTAGTCAACCACCATTTCGTTAACGGGCCAGTAAGGAGCATAAGAGTCAAACCTGATATTGTCAACTACGTTTGGATTTGCATCTACCCTGACATAGGCATAATTGTTCTTGTTCGGGTCGGCAACCTTGCCCATTCCTGGTCCTCCCATGGGAGCAAACACGAATACCATTCCGCCTACGCCCCCCTGGGCATCAGAGATGTATCTCGCAAACACCGGGGTCATGGGATAATCGAAGCTGAAGCTGGTTTCACTTAGGATTTCCACGTCCTGACTTACCTTCATCACTACAAAATTCCTGAAGTGGCTGTAAGGATCAGCATCCTTTTTCATCTTGTCTTTGATGCCAACCAGGATAGTCGCTTCACCGGTGACATTGTCTTCAGCATGGCTATGGTAGAAGTACTTCCTTCCGTCATCGGTCTTTGGTTTTACCTTCTGGAGTATTTCGGTGGTGGTATAGTAACCGAGAAAGAACCAGTCAAATTTATGGGTGATCTTCTTCTCCCTAAGTACGAGTGTACCTGTCAGGTTTGGCTCAACGTATAGTCCCTGGGTGGTGTAAAGTTCTCCCTGGTACCTGAACCACTTATATTTCGTCTTGGCTTTTTCGAATTCGATCTCATCTTCGGTCATGTCGAGGAAGTTGAAATCATAATCGAAAGTGTAGATCTGGAACTTGGCCTTGCGGTCGTTCGTTTTAGTCACATAAGTGAGGGTGTAGGTCTTTTTGTCTACATCGTAAAATGCGTCCCCCAACGTCCCTCTTTTCGATTTCCCGGTAATAGTGTACGTTTTTTCAGCTTCAATGGTCTGTGCAATTGTTGAGGGGTTGAATACCATCAGGATAAGCATGGCGAGCCCCAGGCTGATAAGTGTTCTCATTTTTGGGTTTTTTTGGTTGTACAGCTAAAATAACAATATAGATGCCGGCATGGTTCAGCAAAGAGAAGTTTGTGATTTATTGTGAGGTGTGATGAGAGGGTACAATAAGCAGGATAAGGTATTAATAGATAAGATACATAAACACGCACTGGTCATACTGACGAGCGCAGCGAGGAAGTACCGGATTAAGTTTTGCAGAAAATAACCAGCCGGTCCTTCGGCACTCGCTTTGCTCGTGCCTCTGGATGACCAGTGCATTTAAAATACCACTATCATGGAAAACGGGAATAAAAGGTATGTTTATTTTATTTGCAATGAAACAAAGAAGGTTTTGCCCAAGCGGGCCAAACTTGCAGAAGAAATTCGCTCACCAAAGCGTTATCCCGGAGTAGATCAAACTATAGATTTATAGAGGAAATATAGCAAAATTTATCTGTCAGACAAACATATCATAGTCACGGTTGCATATTCCTATTGATTTCCGGCTTTTGATTTATTATATTTGTTAGTACCACAATCCCTTAAAAATCAATTCAAATGAAAGTCTCCAGCACCTTTCGTAGTTCATTAACCATGCTCCTTTTGATGGTTTCCTCTGTTTTAATTTATGCCCAGGCTCCCTATTTACAATGGTCGGTAACCTATGGCGGAAACGATGACGACTACCCGGCGGAAGTCCTGGTACTGGAGGATGGTTATCTTATTGGTGGAAAAACAAAATCATTTGGTAATCAGGGTGATAAATATGATTTTTATCTTATTAAGACGGATGATTTCGGGAATATCATATGGAGTAAAACCTATGGTGGAGTGCTGGACGAGCATATGGCCTCGCTCAGCCAGACCCAGGATGGCGGGTATATTCTTTCAGGGAGTACAAGTTCATTTGCCAGTGGTATTGCAGATGGATACATCGTCAGGGTAGATAAGGATGGCGATACGCTGTGGACAAAGAATATCGGGAATGAAACCACAGACCAGTTTTATTGTGGAATCCCTACACGGGATCAGGGTTTTGTTTTTACCGGTTTTTCATCGGTGTACTTAAAAGGTGATCAGGTTTATGTTGTGAAAACTGATGCCAACGGTGACACCCTCTGGACACAAACGCAGGGTGGTGACCACCAGGACTACGGCTATTGCATACTCGAGGACATCACCAGCGGATATGCATCCCTGGGACATTCCTGGTCGTATACGGGCTACGAATCAATGGGATATCTTGTCAGGCTGAATGACGCTGGAAATGTAAGCTGGTATAGCGGTTTTGGCGATACCGGGGAGGATTATGCGCGCTGGTTCGACCAGAACCCCGATCATAGTTTTAATATAGTGGGCAGCACACAATCTTACGGCAACGGGATGGATGATTTCTGGCTGGTGTTCACGAATGAAGATGGCACTCCTACGAGCTGGTTCACTTACGGAGGGGGAGGAGCTGATATTTGTTACAATGGCAGCAGGGATGTAGACGGAGGGATACTGATGGCCGGACATACCTGGTCGTTCGGGCTTGACAATCCCAATATGTTCTTTGTTAAAGCTGCAGAAAATGGTGATTCCCTCTGGGCTCTCGACTGGGGCGACCAGGACTGGGAATATGCATGGGATATCAAGCCAACCTTCGATGGAGGATATGTCGTGCTGGGAAGGGATTATTCCATTTCCACGGGCGATAACAATATCGTTTTACTCAAGTATGGCCCCAATCCCAGTATTTATAATACCCTGGAGCATCGTGGCGGCCTTAACCTGCCCATTGAAGATGATGAGACCACACTGGATATCTTGGATCTTAATATTGCACCCTGGAGCCAGGTTGCCGGTGTAACGGTATATATTGATACGGTGATGCATGGCCAGATCCGCGACCTGGTGATCACATTGTCTCATGGAGGCGTATCAGATACCTTATTGCTCCATCCCCAGGCGGGAGGCGCAAATATGCTGGGAACTGTTTTTCACCCTGCAGCAACTTGCGAAGCACAGGCCGGTATCGCTCCAATGAGCGGAATGTACATCCCATATCGTTCCACAACTCTGTTTAATGGCACCCCTGTAGATGGAAACTGGGAACTAAGAATTTCCGACACCCAGAGTGGAAATACCGGAACTCTGGAAGCATGGGGGATTCAGGTTTATTATGAAGGGGAAGTTGGAGTAGAAGAAGGACCGGAATCAAAACTGAATGAAACAGACCTCTATGTTTATCCCAATCCTGCTTCTGATAAACTTTATTGCAAGATCCTGAATCCGGGTCTGCCCGGCAAATCCATATATACCCTTGAAGTAATTGATATTCACGGCAAACTCCTGAAATATGAGCAGCTAGCGGATATCATGAAGTCATCCCGCATGGATATTTCTGACATCCCACAGGGAATGTATTTCTTAAAGCTGAGTATGGATGGTAATTTGGTGGCGACACAAAAGTTTATGATCGCCAGATAATTTTCGAGCCTCAAGCACTATCTTTGAGCATCATTTAATTCTTCAGACCATGAACGGTGAATTTCAACTTTACCTGGGAGGTGACTTTTGTTCTACGAAAGACCAGCTGCCCGTAATAAATCCTTTTACCGGAAAAACTATTGCACATACTTATCTGGCCGGAAAAGCAGAGCTGGATCTGGCTATTGAAAAGGCACTGGAAGTAAAAGAGAACCTGATCGACCTCCCATCAGGAAAGAAATACACTATCCTGATGCAGATTGCAGCAGGCCTTAAAGATGCCCGGGAGTATTTTGCAGAGATCATAATGCTGGAATCCGGTAAGCCAATCAGGTATGCACTGGGAGAGGTCGACAGGGCCATACAAACCTTTACGGTTGCTGCGGAAGAAACAAAGCGTTTACCTGGAGAATACCTCGATATTGAGTGGAGCGCAGCAGGCGAGGGCAAGGAGGCCATTGTACGGTATTTCCCCCTAGGACTGGTAGCAGGTATTGCCCCGTTTAACTTTCCGCTGAACCTGGCAGTTCATAAGCTTGCCCCTGCCATAGCAGCCGGATGCCCCATCATACTCAAACCTTCTTCATCAACCCCCTTGACTACCCTGGCGCTGGCCCGCATTATAAACGAAACAGATCTTCCTAAAGGAGCTGTTTCTATCCTGCCCATGAACAGGGAAACGGGGAACAGCATGGTAAGCGATGAGCGTTTTGCCCTGCTCACCTTCACCGGGTCGCCGGCAGTTGGCTGGAAGATGAAAGCCGAAGCAGGTAAAAAGAAAGTGGTGCTGGAACTGGGCGGAAATGCCGGATTGATCGTGACCGAATCTGCCGATCTGGATAGAGCCGTGGCAAAAAGCCTGGTCGGTAGTTTTGCTTATTCCGGGCAGGTGTGCATACACACCCAGCGTATACTGGTGCAGGAAGATGTTTTTGATGATTTCACAGGGAAATTCATAAAGGGTGTTAAGAGCCTCAAAAGCGGCGATCCTGCCGATGTGCAAACGGATATCTCAACCATGATCGATGAGGATAATGCGAAGAGGGTGGAAGAATGGGTGCAAGAAGCTGTTGAAGGAGGTGCCAAAGTGCTGGCCGGAGGAAAAAGGGATGGGGGATATTTTGAACCCACTGTTCTCACCGGTACCAGCAATTCAATGAAAGTATGTTCACTCGAGATCTTTGGCCCGGTTGTTACGATCGAGAAATACAAGGAATTTAACCTGGCACTTGAATATATCAACGACAGCCGCTATGGTCTGCAGGCGGGTGTTTTTACCGATAAGATATCCGAAATGAACCAGGCATTCCGGCACCTGGAAGTGGGTGGCATCATGATCAACGACATCCCCGGATTCCGGGTCGACCATATGCCCTATGGCGGGGTGAAAGACTCCGGTTTCGGCAGGGAAGGGGTGAAATACAGCATCCATCATATGCTGGAGCCGAGGTTGCTGGTGAAAAACAGGTGAAAGAACGCTAACTTCTGTTAATACAGTAATCATTCATCCTTTTAAAAATCCTGACAAATGGGAAATAAAACCAATCTTATCAGTATTTTATCAATCGTGCATACTCCACAGGGCAATCGTTTTCAGTTAAAAGTATTAGAAACATTCCTCGGGGGAAATCAGAAATATCCAATGTGGTAACTTCTGCATCAATACGTATCCGGCATTTTTCTTTTCCGGAAAGATCATTAATAATGATCTGATTGCCATCATCATTCATGTATTTAGGAATGCGAAAATGGACCTTGTCAGATGCGGGGTTTGGATATATAATCATCTTTTCTTTTGTTTGATCTGGTTCAGCAATACCAACAGCCAGCGGATTATCACAATCATCTTCGTACATTTGGATCAGGGGGAATTCGTCATCTTCAAAACAGCTGAAATAGAATACCGGAAATTCAATAGCCATACCCGGGTCACAACATTGTGGTAAAGGGAACAGATATCGGTCGAAAGCGCCGAACCTTCCAACAACTCTTCCATAAAGCCAGACACTGGCATCGGGGCTGGGCGATATATTGAGGGTTGGCCAGCTCTGCCCGTTCAAATTGATTGTGCCGGTGGATTCAACATTTACTATAGAGCGGCTGCAAAGTAATTCATTCGTATCCACTCCAAGGTCCCATGATTGGCCGGCAACAGCATCCATGCAGTAAAGAATTGAAAACCGGTCCTCATTGTAATAAAAAACGGTATCATTTCTTAAAAATGTGAATCTGGGTTCAAGGGTATCCGGTTCGTGGGGGATGTAGTTCCAGTTCGGTGGTCCGCTGGGGGAATACATTTGCTGGATGACCTGGAGGTATTGGCATTGCTCCCCCATCACTACAGTGTCCTGCAGGTAAGTGATCTTGTGATATCCTTTCACTCCTCCCAGGGCTTCAAAGTTATAATGCCAAACGGCATTTGATGAGATCCAGGTTTGGGTTAAAGAAGGTCCTGCAAGGATCATCCCGGCCAGAAATATAATGAGTCTTCTGTTATAACGGTTTTTAAATTGCGTTTTTTCCATAAGCAGGTGTTTTTAAACAGGTTTCTATATGATCAACCGGCCTTTTTCAATTACGTACAGAAAATGTTTTTTGAAGCTTCCGCCTATTGGAAGGGTCTCTCCATTTACAATTACAGATTGTCGCTGTATCGCTTCAATCTTATCTATGGCAACAATGAAAGAACGGTGTATCCTGACAAAGTTCTGAGCCGGAAGGATATCTGCCAGCCTGGATAGACGCTGCAGTGTCATAATACGCTGGCCAGTTGTTTGTACCCTAACATAGTCTTTCATCCCTTCAATAAACAGAATATCCTTATAATTGACCTTCAAGAGTTTTCCTTCGGCCCGCATGAACATATACCCGGCTTGCGGAAGTTTATCATCACTGCTCACCAGTTGTGTGTTTTGCCTGTTTTTAATGCTAAGGGCATCATAGGTCTTATTAATGGCCTGCAGGAAACGCTTAAATGAATAGGGTTTCAGAAGATAATCGGTAACATTCAAATCATAACCTTGTATGGAATATTTGTCGTAGGCAGTGGTTAGGATAATTACGGGTTTTTCGTCCATTGCCTCAATCATTTGAATCCCGGTTAGATCTTCCATCTGTACGTCCAGGAAGATAACATCTATCTTAAAGGTGTTGATAAATGTCAGCGCATCGATGGCATTGGTAAAGGTTTTCACCAGTACCAGTGTTTCGATACGATCAATGTATCCTTTGATTTTTTCAAGGGCAAGGGGTTCATCATCAACGGCTATGCATTTGATCTTCACGGGTAGTATATTTTTAATTCTACAAAATATTTGTGATGTTCACTGGTGATCTTCAATTGATGCTTGTGCGGGTAAATGAGCTGAAGTCTTCTTTTGACGTTGAGCAGTCCTATTCCCCTGGTGTCGTCCTTATTTGCATCAGGGTTGGGATTCAGGTAATTGCTTACACTGAAATGAAACGCATTATCATTTCTCTCTGCGAGGATCTCAATACCAGGGGAAGCAACATGCTTACTTCCATGCTTAAAGGCATTCTCAACAAATGGTATCAATAACATGGGTGCAATTTCCATGTCGCCAAAATTATCCCTTATCTGAAATCGTGTAAAGTCATTTTTGTCAAGACGAAATTCCTGCAATCGGATATAGCTTTTAAGATATGAGATTTCAGTCTTTAAAGGAACCCTGTCGGTATTTGCCTCATATAGCATATACCGCAGAATTTCCGAGAGTTTGATCACGGCAGCTGATGCCAGTTCCCGATTCAGGAAGATCAATGAATCAATATTATTGAGTGTATTGAATAAAAAATGCGGGCTGATCTGGCTGCGAAGTAGCGCCAGTTCGCTAGCCCGGTTCTGGTTTTCAAGCTCTTTCCTTTTTTTCTGACTGATAAATAATTGCCGAAGAAAGACCAGGCTCGTAAAAATCGCCGTACCGGCATAAATATTAAAGAAGGAGTACAATGGATAAAAATCCCAAAAGCCCTTATTCACCATATATTCAGGGTAGAACGTGGGGTAGGATATGTAGTAAAGGACAATTCTCTGTATGACTATAAAAAAAGCAGCAGACAGGATGAGCAACACGGAAAATAAAAGGTATTTTTTCCTGAATATCAAATTGAAGATCAGGTAATAAACCGTAAAATATGCAGCGGCAATATCAACCCATATGGAAAGGGATAAACGCGCCAGAATATTGACAAATCCCTGATCAGGCTGAAAGACCATTAATTCGATCAGGTGAAAGCACAGGTAACACATCCAGAATAAAATATGTAAAATGATATGCCCTTGCTTTCGACTAAAGAAACTATTATCTCTGTTTGCCATGGATCGCTGACCTTGTTCAAATATAATTCATATCCGGCAAAGATCATATCATTTAAAGCTTCGTCCATATTTATTCGACGAATACACGCCAATGATCGATGAGGGATATCAAGGGTGCGATAAACGGGTTTATTGGTGGCGATGGCCTGTTTTAACGTGATTTTCATGAAGTAGGTCGATTTGATTTGCGTATCTGTTTTATCCCGCCAATATTTGAGCGAACTTTTTTTATAAATAGATCCCATTCCCGGCGAACAGGATCAAAAAAGCAAATACGATGAACAGACGAATTTTACTTTTTATCATTGCATCCTTTTACGGATACCTGCTTTCTTCGCAGGACATCGCTTTTCAACAGCACATTGTTGCTGATAATTTTATCGATGGGTATGATGTCTGGCCTTACGATTTAAATAATGATGGGTGCATCGACATTTTAGCCTGTGGAAATAGTAATGGAGGCCAGGTGGCATATTGGCTGAACGATGGTACGGGGAATTTCACTCAAACGATTTTAAAAGAAGGCCTTTCAGGGGCACGTTCGGTGAGAGCTGAAGACATGAATGGTGATCTGTTGCCTGATATTGTTTGTGGGGCATGGATGGCCAACGATGTCGTTTATTTTGAGGCAGAGGGCGATGGTTCTTATACCGAACATATTGTTGACAATGATTTTAAGGGAGCCCATACAATTGATCTGAAAGATGTGAATGGCGATGGTTTACTGGATATCCTGTGCTCGGGATTCGATTATTATGGCCATAATGGTGAAATTGCCTGGTGGGAAAATAACGGGGAGGATTCGATCAGCTGGGCAAAGCACCTTATTTCAGATCGATTTCAGCAAAGCCCCTTCATTTATGGAGAGGATATGGACAATGATGGTGATGTGGATGTGATCGCATGTGGTGAACTCAATGATGAGATACTCTGGTGGGAGAATGATGGTACAGGAGAATTCATTGGGGAGCATATGGTTGACTCATTGTTTTATTCCGCTCATACCGTGATCGCCCGCGATATTGACCAGGATAGCGATATGGATATCCTGGCTGCCGGGTGTATGCAAACCAAGCTTGCCTGGTATGAAAATGACGGAAGCCAAAACTTCATTAAACATAATTTAACACCTAATGGCGGAGACCTCTGGCTGGATGCTGCCGACCTCGACCTTGACGGAGATATGGACCTGGTTTGTGCTGCCATGTCATGCAGCAACATCAGGTGGTATGAGAATGACGGGAACCAGCAGTTTTCAAGGTATAACGTTGATGGTACGTTTACCAGCGGATTTTCAGTTATCCCGGTAAATATGGATGCCGACGGGGATATTGACCTGCTCGCTATCGGGCGGACTTCAGATAAGATATCCTGGTTTGAAAATAATGCTGATAGTACAACACATACAGGCGATGTATTTGACATACCCGAAATTAAAGTCCGGGTATACCCAAACCCATGTTATGATCACCTGAATCTTTATGTTGATCATGAAGGCTTGAAGCATATTTCAATCACATCATCAAACGGAAAGAGGATAAGGGTATTTCAAACACCCGATAAACGCATTCCGATATGGTGCGGAAATTTCCCTGACGGAATGTATTTTTTGAAGGTAAAGCTACTGTATGGTAAAGAAAGTGCCCTGAAATTCATTAAAAAATAAGCGGTCTGTTTGAAAATTTACCATGCATAGGCCAAATACACTTTAATAGAGGTGTCTGCGAAATGTAAACCAATAGATTAACTTGATTAAAATTTAATACAGGTAGACATGTATATTCACAGCTGGAAAAATCTCGCATATTGCTATTATGAACTCAAGATGCGCAAGAAAGCCATTTCGATGATACAGATGGTTTTGGCCATTCATCCTGAAGATGCTGAAGCAAGCCGATTTTTAACTAAATTAAATGGTAAAAAGAGAACCAGAGAACCAAATCGCTCAATGAAATGAGACGTATCATTGTATTTTTTTTAGTAGTGTTTGCCATAACACAAATGTCGGGGCAAAGTTCTGTAACCTTCCGGGTCGATATGGAAAACCTGATGACAGAGGGTTTATTCTCAAGTGATTCGGGTGATCGGATCTTTATCAGAGGTTCCTTCAATGACTGGAAAGGGAGTATGTACGAATTGAAAAAGTCGCCGGTAATCCCAAACCTGTATTGCGGGACCTTCGAATTTGAGAATATCGGTGATACCCTTTTCTTTAAATACATCCTTCATAAGGAAGCAGACAGGGCCTTCTGGGAATCAAACCCTGACCCGGATAATCCGGATAATGGGAACAGAAGTCTTATTGTAAGGGATGAAGAGATGATGCTTCCTCCTGCGACCTTTTGTTATGATGAGTATATCACTTTTCCGGTATTATTTTCTAAAAAACAGCTCGAAGAAGATTTTCTTCAATTCCGGAATATCCTGGAGTCGACACATCCTGCTTTATATGATTACACAAACAAGGAAGTACTTGATTCAATTTTCGACCACAATTATGAACGGATTGGTTTAAACCTCGAGTTTACGGATTTCCTGATGTTAATGACCGAAGTGATATCAAAAGTGGGATGCGGCCATTCCAGCTTATGGGTGCCAGGAAAGTTCTGGAATGTGGCACCGGGGAAACTATTTCCTTATGAGCTTTACATCTCGGGAGATCAGGTACTGGTGAAAGGTGTCATGGACGGCACCCGGGAAATCCCACCAGGAAGTGAACTCCTTTCCATCAACAATCAACCCGTGCAGCAAATCATACAAAGACTGGCATCCTTAACATCTGCTGATGGCTTCAATTCTTCTTATCGAAAAACCAAGGTAGCACAGAACTTTGCTGTTAAGTACGCCCTAGCTTTCGGTTTCCCGGATAACTTTATGGTTGAATACATTGCCCCCGGTAACCTGCAGCATTCTCATAAGACCATCCGGCCGGTATCCAAAAATGTTATCGACAGTAACAAATCCAGGCAATCGGAACTGTCATTCAGGGAAATACCGGGTATGAATACAGGTGTTCTTACAATAAACACCTTTGGCTATTATGGCCGTGTTGAGATGTTCCGAAATTTTATGGACAGTGTTTTCACAGTGATTTCGCAAGAAGGGATAGGAGACCTCATCCTTGATCTGCGCGGGAATAGCGGAGGGGATCCGTTCTGCGCATCATACCTTTGGGCATACCTTGAACCCGGGCCATTGCCCTATTTTAAAGACCATTACGGTAAGTATGATACGCTGGCAAACCCGGTTCCTCAACCCGGCTACCATTACAAGGGTGATTTGTATACGCTCATTGATGGCAACGGGTTTTCAACAACAGGACATTTTTGTGCTTTGCTGGATTATCACAATGTGGGATCCTTCGTTGGCTCAGAGCTTGGATCAACTTATACGTGTACCGGAAACGCAACATATCCTCCCCTGAAAAATACAGGCATTATGGTTGGAACAGCGCGTGTCAGGAGATACACGGCAGCTGTTGAAGATATGGATGCTATGTGTGGTGTAATGCCCGATTATCCGGTTGAGATAGGCCCGGGGGATATCATTGAAGGACGGGATGCCGTGATGGAGTATGCCCTGTCATTGATCAACAATACCAGGGATTCAAAGCAAAATTAATCTAGCACCGGAGCAGGATGGAAAAGCATTTATGAATCAGGCTATTATGCAATGAAAAAAAGACGATCTTACGTTATACTTGCCTTTTTATTTTGTCAACTTATCAAGTGCAACAGTATCGCACAACCGCTTGAAAACAGAAATGACTATCTTGGATTTCCCGGGCCGGGATCGGAGCCGGAGATCTTTGCCCCCGGTTTAATTTCTACTGAATATGCTGAATTCGCCGGTACATTCTCGCCCGACTTCCAAGAATATTATTTTACCAGGCGCGGGTCATTTCCCGGTGGTATCGCCCAGGTGATGGTCACATATAAAACACAGGATGGGTGGACCGAACCTGAAAGGGCACCCTTTTCGACCGATAACTATGAGTTTGAGCCATGCATTACCCCTGACGGGTTACGACTGTATTATGGCTCAAGGCGATCCCCGGATGGTGTTTTGCCACCCGGGCAGATGCACCAGTGGTATCTTGATAAGATCAATGGGATATGGACCGGACCAGAATTATTGGGAGATCCATTCTTTGACATAATGGTGATGTACCCCAGCATTGCACAGGACTCAACATTTTATTTCACCGGCATGGATGGAATATATGTTTCGGAATATCAAGACCATGCATACATGAAGCCTGTTAGGATGGGGCCTGAGATTAATTTTCTGCCCATGACTGCACATTCCTATATTGCTCCCGATGAATCATATCTGATTTTCGATGGACAAATACGGGGAGAAGGATTGTCGGACCTTTTTATCAGTTACAGGAGGGAGGATGGCAGCTGGTGTAAAGGAAAGTACATGGGCGAATGTGTCAATTCAGGACAATCGCAGGCCATTGCCAGTGTTTCGCCGGATGGAGAATGCCTGTTTTTTACCAGGGAGCAGGATATTTACTGGATGGATGCTTCTGTCATCGATGAACTTCGGCTGATACCGGCGATAAGTTGCTCCCGGGATAGCGGGCACGTACCCATGAATGTTAAGTTTAGCCTGGACCTGAGTACAGTACCCGTCCCGATCGAGGCAGTCGAATGGGACCTTGACAACGATGGGGAGGTTGATTCCTACAACCTTGATCCGGAATTTACGTATCTTGAGGAGGGAAGTTATACGGTTGCATTAAAGGTTTTTAGTGCAGGCGATTCAGCTACCTGGATATGGGAAGACTTCATTTCCGTGGAGGATACTGCTGGTTTTGGAATGTATGATAAGGATGCCTCCAAAGGGCTGCACTTCCTGTACCAGAATTTTCCCAATCCTTTCGCAAATGAAACAACGATCAGTTATACGCTCAGCAATGATGCTCATGTTCGATTGGAGGTATTTGATATCCTCGGTAACAAGTTAGCTAAACTTGTTGATGAGCTTCAGCGACCGGGCTCCTATAAACTTGTTTATAACCCGGTGCAATCACCGTCGGGTTCATTATTGTATCGCCTGTATACCGGGGATCAATTCCTGATTAAAATGATGATTAAAAAGTAGGGTTCTTGCACCCTGCACCTGGAAGTAGGTGGCATCATGATCAACGACATCCCCGGATTCCGTGTCGACCATATGCCCTATGGCGGGGTGAAAGACTCCGGTTTCGGCAGGGAAGGGGTGAAATACAGCATCCATCATATGCTGGAGCCGAGCTTGCTGGTGAAGGATAAATGATCTTTCGAACTGTAAACGGGTATATCGACCTTATATCCTCTGATAGGAGTGAACAGAATGCAAATTTCACTGTTTTAAAATATTAGCGTATTTTTATGAAAGATGATATTTGCTCCCATAAACACCCCGGAAAATGATTAAGCCTATTCTAGTTCCCGTTATCGTATTGCTGTCGGTCATGAGCTATACTCAGGAAACACCTCCGGCTGCAGATCCAAAGGATTCCACAGAAGTAATTCGACCGCAAGCTATACCACTGGTCGATATCAATCTCAGGATGGAGGAGACAAGGCAGTTTCTTGCCGACATATCGGATGAATTGGAATATACCCCCGTGTTAGAAGAAATAGATTCCATGATTATTGTGCGAGAAGATTTTTTAAATGAGGAAGCGGAGAGTTTTCGCGATTATAATCCCTATAATCTGTCCAAGTTCTTTCTTGAAAATACCTACAGGGCCTGGGAGGGTTACTACACTCAGCTGGATCGTTGGAAGAAAACAGTGAACCAGGCACTGTCGAGTTCAAAAGATAACAAGGCTGACCTTGAATTCTACTTGAAAGAATGGCAGCTTACCCTTGAATCGACCGAGGGGGCCAGCGAGTCTCAGGAGATCAGGCAGCGAATAAGAGAGCTTATCGATGGACTGAATGAAACTATAAGCGGATTCAACAGTAAAGTAACGGAGCTCATTGAACTGGAAGCTATTATCACGGATGCCATGACCTTTTCTGATGGCATAATGGAGGATGTGGGACAATTGCAGCAGAATTTGCGCGACAGCCTGCTGATCGCCAGGGAAAAACCCCTCTGGGACATTTCATTACAGCTTAAGAATATAGATTATTTTAAAGGCAGGATACACAAGCTGTCACAGGAGAATAAGAAGGTTATCAATAATTATCTTGAATCGCTGAATTTGACCTTTTACTTCATCACAATTCTGGTGATCACCCTTTTACTGATACAGCTGAGGAGAAGATATTTCAGGCTAAGGGATTTGCATCAATTGCGTGGTTATATGGATGCTCGCCGTATCCTGAAGGAGAATTTTTTACCCACACTGTTTGCGCTCTATGTTTTCTCATTTATCCTTATAGTTCCATACAACCCACTGGCATTTTCTGCTTTTCTTACCTTGCTTCTGCTTATTTGTATCCGGTATGCCCTCGGGGGCTATACCGGGCCAACAGGCAAACGTATTATCTGGATCCTTGCAGCCCTGATGTTCCTGAATCAGTTTGAGATCGTGATGTGGTATTTTGCTGACTGGGCCAGGCTTTATATCTTTTTTGAAGCCAGTGCTGTAGTACTTGCAGCGTTCTATGTTATACATCCTTCCAGGCGCCGTAAGATCTTGAGCGAACCTCCGTACCTCAGGGTAGCGACTAAAATTGCCTATATAGTTCTGTTCCTGGGTGCAGCTGCTTTTCTGTCAAACCTGCTGGGGTACCTGGATCTGGCCGTACTCTTATTAAAAGTATCCATAGAATCATCCATTGCGATACTGGTGGTTGCCAGCCTGGCAAAGATCATTCGGGTAATACTGATCAGTTTTAATAATATCCTGCTCTCTCTCAAAGATAATACCCTGGAAAAATATCTTGGCAAAATTGAATCCGGAACGGTACACATTATTAATATCCTGGCTGTTATATATCTTTTTTTCTCTTTGTTGTCTATCCTGGAGATAAGAAGGCCCGTTCAGGATTACCTGGTCCGGAATATCGAATATAAATGGGTGGTGGGAACTATGACCATCTCCGTAGGCGGAGTATTGCTCCTGGCTTTGATCCTTTTTGTTACTTACTTGATTTCGGGACTGGTCAAAATTCTCATTGAAGAAGAGATAGCAAGTCGTGTTAAACTGCCCAAAGGCATCCCCTTCGCGATTTCGGTAACCATAAGGTATTTTATTATAATACTTGGTTTTGTAATGGCATTATCAGCTGCCGGTATTGATCTCAGCGAATTCGGACTGATAGCCGGCGCACTGGGTATCGGTATTGGTTTTGGCCTGCAAAATATAGTCGGCAATTTTATTTCCGGACTGATCCTGATCTATGAGAGACCGATACAAAGTGGCGATACGGTGGAGGTAGGCAACCTTATGGGACAGGTAAAGCGAATAGGGATACGATCCAGTAATGTTAAAACCTACGATGGTGCAGAGGTGGTTGTTCCCAACAGCAACCTTGTATCCAATGATCTGATCAATTGGACACTCTCCGATAGCCGTCGGAGAATTGAGATCAAGGTAGGTGTAGCCTATGGCTCCGACCCCAATAAGGTGCTCGAACTGCTTAAGAAGGTTGCCCGTGACCATGAACATGTGCTTGAGGATCCAGAACCCATTGCTTTATTTGAAGAGTTCGGCGACAGTTCACTGAATTTCCGTTTGCTTTTCTGGGTATATTTTGAAGATGGCTTTATAACCAAAAGCGATGTGGCCATCGGCATTTATAACATATTCAACGAAAACAATATCAGCATACCGTTTCCGCAGATCGACCTTCATGTTAAGGACAAGGGTGAATCCAACGAAAAGTAAATTCCCCTGATCACCGATATCATGTGCCTTTCTTCGTCAGGTATTCGGGGCCGGTCACGCCCATGGAAACATATACATTAATAAGGCCGTCGATGCCCATGTCAACCTTTTTGACCCATTCTATCGGTACATATAATATGGCCCCCCCAATGGGTACAGGGGAAGTAGGGATCATGATGCTGTAATATTTCCTGCCATCAATATCCAGGGTGTCTTTGCTTGTAAGCAATGCCAGTACCGCGGTGCCTCCTTCTCCGCCGAAGTGGCAGAGTACCGGGCTCATGGCTTTCATGTCGGGCTGATCCTTTAGCTCAAAAAGGCTTGCGATCTTCCTGGATGCGTCGTAAATGGTCTTAATAAAGGGAATGCGCGACATGATGCTGTCTGAAATACTGTTGTAACGCCGTTTTATCCCGGCCTGCACGATCAACCCCATAAGGAAAATTAGCCCTATGGCTGCGCAAAGCCCTATCAAATAAGCAATGATCGGGTTACTGACGAAATTCAGGCCGATATCCTGTAGTAAACTTCCAAAAGCACTGTCAGGCCCCAGAAATCCGGCGATGAGATTTACCAGCCAGACAATTACAATGATGGTTATGCCAAGGGGGAAAATGACCAGGACACCCGCAATAAAGGGATTAAAGATCCTGCGGAGAAAAGTCTTCTTCGTTGTTTTAGTTGTCATGATTATAGTAGTGTTAATTATGCTATGAAGTTAATAATTAAAAAGTTCAGTTAAATCAGGGGAACCAATGTTCCGAAGTGAACCTTGCCTCATGCCGGCTGTTATTAAAAGAAAAGATATACCCTTAAGTTTAATAGAATGTCAAAAAGAATCGCAATCGTGTTCAGCCTTGTTTTTGTAGCTTTGCTGCTGCAGGCTTGCAGTAAGGAAGAATCAACAATGACAAATGCACCGAACATTCCTGTTCCGGATCCCGAAATATCCCAACCGCTGCACTATCTTGCGCTGGGAGATTCCTACACTATCGGACAGTCTGTGGGTGAGGGAGAACGATGGCCGGTACAGCTCGTCAGTGAACTTACTGAAATTGGTACAGATATCGCTGAAGCAGAAATAATTGCCCAGACAGGCTGGACCACATGGGAGCTAAGGCAGGGGATAGAAGAAAGGAATCCTCAGGGACCGTACGATCTGGTTTCCCTGCTCATCGGGGTTAATAACCAGTACAGGGGACTCGACACTGCCGATTTCAGACTGGAATTCCGTGAACTGTTACAAATGTCGATTGATTTTGCCGGTAGCAATACAAGCAAGGTTATTGTCGTTTCCATCCCGGATTATGGAGTAAGCCCGTTTGCAGCGAACATGGATCCTGAAAAGATCGCTGAAGAGATTGATGCATACAATGCTATCAAGTTAGATGAAGCCAGACAGGCAGGAGTTGCATTTGTTGATATAACACCCATTTCCAGGCAGGCTGCCGATGATCCCTCTCTTATTGCAGAAGATGGCCTGCACCCATCGGGTAAAATGTATGCTAAATGGGTAGAAATAATATTACCCGTGGCTGAACAGATGGTAAAATAACCAGTCAATTACAGATCATGATATTTAATCACTTTGAAACGGGTAGGTCATTTGCTGAAAAACTCGACCGGGAAGATAAATTGAGGCACTTTCGCGATAAATTTTATAATCCCGAAGAAAATACTATTTACCTCGATGGGAATTCCCTCGGCAAACTGCCTTTAGCAACAAGAGAAAACCTGAAACAGGTCATTGACGGGCAATGGGGAACAAGGCTCATCCGAAGCTGGAATGAAGGTTGGTACTCACGTTCTGCAGAATCCGGGAAAAAACTTGCCAGGATTATCGGGGCAGGGGAGGATGAGGTGATCATTTCTGATTCCACTTCCATGAACCTGTATAAACTGGCTTATGCAGCACTCAGATTACGAACCGGCCGTAAAAAGATCGTAAGTGATGAACTTAATTTTCCAACCGATCTTTATGTTTTGCAGGGGCTTATTGACCAGTTTGGTGAGGATTATGAACTCAAACTGGCTCGTTCTGAAAATGGCATAACGGTAAGTTTGGAGGAAATTGAAAAGGTTGTTGATGGGGATACAGCCCTGGTGGTACTCTCGCATGTTGCGTTTAAAAGTGCTTTCATGTATGATATGAAAGCAGTTAGCAGTCTTGTTCATCGCAAAGGAGCACTGGTACTCTGGGACCTCAGCCATGCAGCCGGGGCAGTTCCGGTAGACCTGCAGGGTAGCAGGACTGACCTGGCTGTTGGGTGTACCTATAAATATCTCAACGGAGGACCAGGGGCACCGGCATACCTGTATATAAGCAAGGAAATACAGGAAAAGCTTTTTTCCCCTGTTTGGGGATGGTTTGGTGAAGCAGACCCTTTCGCTTTTGATCTTGAATACAGACCTGCACCGGGTATAAGGAAGTTCCTGGTTGGAACACCACCCGTGCTCTCACTGGAAGCCATAGATCCGGGATTGGACATTATCCTGGAAGCCGGTATGGATAATCTGCGAAAGAAAAGTGTGATGCAAAGCCAGTACCTGGTTTTGTTGTTTGAGCAGTTGTTGAAGGAACACGGGTTTTCCATGGGTTCACCCGCCGACCCGGCCCTCAGAGGATCTCATCTGTCATTTCAACACCCTGAAGCATACCGGATCTGTAAAGCCCTCATAGAACCTCAAAACACGCATATCAGAGTGATCCCTGATTTCCGGGCACCCGACAATATACGTGTTGG
>JAZBOU010000200.1:0-2652 GCA_036351275.1 Bacteroidales bacterium | reverse complement strand
TTTCCGGATGATGAAATAGAGAGGGGATATTATGATCGTCCCTACCTGAGATACGAAGCAGAAACAGGTAAATGCGAAACAAATGGTACTGTTCTGACACCCAGCTATGATCAGAGAAAAATACAGAGCGAAGCGTCCAACCAGGAGGCTGTAGAACTCGTTTCACAAGGGTCGTATGTGCAATGGACCAATGAACAGGAGGCGGACGGATTAACCATTCGTTTTTCTCTTCCGGACAATAATGAGGGAACCGGGACCAGGGGAACGCTATCATTATATGTAAATGATGTATTCATAGAAACGATTACCCTGGATTCATACTGGGCATGGCAATATATATTGAGGTCGGGAAGTAAATATCCTGATAATACCCCCGATGTCACCAAATTTCCAAGGATGCGCTTTGATGAGATGCATGTGAAACTGGAAAACAGGATTCCTGCAAATGCAACCCTACGCCTTGAAAAGGCAGAGGTCAATGATATTCCCTACACCATTGATTTTATAGAGCTGGAAGCGGTTCCCGACCCTGTTACCTTCGAAGATATTACCGATGGCAACAAAGTCCTCTTTACCACCGAAGAGGGGCCTCTGCATATCTTCATCGCCCAAAACCTTGGTAAAACGATCTTTATCCCGGAGGGTACATACGATGTGGAATCGCGTATTTTAATCAATGGTGATGGCACCCGGATTATCGGGGCGGGAATGTGGTACACTGAACTTTATTTTTCAGCTTCATCTGACGATAAATCCACGTATTCAAAAAGAGGGATCGAAACCTACAACAGCAATATCACGCTGGAGGGGCTTTACCTCAATACGGTCAATAATAAGCGTTATTATGATAACAATCCCATCTACCAGGTGGGGAAAGGATTGATGGGTAGCTTTGGTTCCAACTCAACCATTAAAAATCTGTGGATTGAGCATTTTGAATGCGGAGGGTGGATCGAGGGTTCGGATAATCTAAACATGCAGCATTGCCGTTTTCGCAATAATTATGCGGATGGGATGAACCTGGCCTATGGCGCTAAAAATTCGATGGTGGAACACTCCAGCTTCCGGAATAACGGTGACGATGATATGGCAAGCTGGTCACGTGGAGACCGACTTTGTGAAAACAATGTATACCGGTATTGCACAGCTGAGAACAACTGGCGTGCTTCGTCCCTGGGATTCTTTGGCGGCAAGCAGAACGAAGCCTACAACATCGTTATCATTGATCCAATGGAAGCCGGATTCAGGGTTACCTGCGATTTCCCGGGAATGCCTTTCAGTACTGACGGATACAGTCAGTTCTATAACATTTCGGTGTACAGGGGTGGTGTTGCAAGCGGGCCGGTTGGCGTGGGAGGAGATCTTTGGGGCAACCAGCAGGGCGCCCTGCATATATACAGCAGTACACAGTATGACTTGCAAAATATAATGATCCATGATATTGATTTCCACGATTCAAAGAATGATGCCATATTTATAGGAAGCAGTTCAAAATATATCAGGAACCTGGTCATCAAAGATATTCAGATCGACAGAACCAACCGCTACGGAATCTTCTTTAATTACGCCAAAGGAGACGGAACGTATTGTAATATAACCTACCAGAATATCGGGGCGACCTCAAACACCAATGATATCCCGACTGCCTTTTCATTTATTGAGGATTGCGGAAATGCTGCAGCTGTCCGGAGTCGGGTGCCTGAGATCCAGCTTTACTCTGAGCAGGGGGAATTGCACATTTCAGTAAAGAAGAAAACGAATGTATCTGTGTTTGATATTTGTGGAAAGAAATATTTTCAGTCGGAGGTGTTTGATGAAACCGTTGTAGTGCAAAACCTGCAACCGGGAATCTATATCGTCCATTGGGACGCCTTGAATGCCATGGAAATATTTGTGCCGTAAGCGCAGAATAAACCAATCCAATGTAGGCGTCAGATTGATTTGATCTCCATAATCTTCTTCCTGAATTGGTCGGATCCACAATTTGCCTTGGTCTTTATCTTTGTCTTGTATGTGTAGATGGTATTGATGGAATAATTTAAAAAACTGGCTATTTTCTCATTATCATTTATTCCCAACCTTATCAGGGCATAAATTCGCAAATCTGTGTTCAACAGTTGATCTTCATCCAATACAATGCGTTCATCTTCATGAAGCAAACTGTTGAACTCATCAACAAAATTGGGAAACAACTTTAGGAAGATACGGTCAAATCGTTCGAAAAGGGCTTCTCGCTCAGCGTCAACGTTTATATCGTGGGAGAATTTCCTCAAGGCCTCGAACTGTTTGGCTGCAACCTGACGCCGAACCCACTTCTGCAGTTTATCGATCTTCTCTATGTATTCCGAATCCTGCCTGAAGAAATTAGCGATATACTCATCCTTAATCTTATTTGCTTCAATGAGCTGATCGTTTGATTCCTGGATTATTCGCCTTGCTTTGCTCAGCCGCTTGAGGAAGATCCAGATGCTAATCAGGGCAATTATTAACGACACCGACAGGATAGAAATAAAGATTGAAAACTTCATTATCCGGTCACGCTGGTTGCTGATTGTTTCAATTCGTTTTCCTTCTATGATCGGTAGGACAAGTCCGGTTTCGAGCTGGCGATGCCGTGCATTGTAAAAGGAGGCATCATTCAGTGCTTCGATG
>JAZBOU010000199.1:0-2529 GCA_036351275.1 Bacteroidales bacterium | reverse complement strand
GCCCAACACCTAACGCCCATCGCCCAACAAGGCTTCCATAGCCTTCTGAATTTCTTGTGGTTTCTGCGTACCGATCAGCAATTTTTTCCCATTTTCAAGGTAGAGCTGCAGCCCCATGTTCCCTGAAACATTATAGGCTTTTCCGTACTTCCTCAATCCGGCGCGTATGCCCCAGCCGCCATATTCAGCAAGGGGTTTGTATTTACGCACTTCGAAGCTCTTGATCTGCTCTTTCGGAATGAACTTTTCCCTGACTTGCAGCGGCTTGAATTGAATGTATATTCCTTCCTTACGGATCCGGGTCACCAGCCGGAGAACCAGTATAAGCAGGATAAGCATTACAGGTATAATGCTGGTGAGCATAAGCACGAGATCATCGGTGGCCTTATCGGGTTTTTCTGCCTGCAGGGAGCTTATGAGTGCATAACCCCAGGATACCACTGTCAGCAATATGATCAGCCATATCCACCACTGCCTGAATTTCTGTGTTTCGTTAAAATATGCCCTTGTCATGATCGATCGTTTTTATTCAGTTGTGAAAAATCCCGGCCGGTAGGTTGCTGGAATACCCTGAGGTCGAATTCAGGCACCACTGCAAGAATGTGATCAAAAATATCAGATTGAATATCCTCGTACTTCGCCCATTCCTTGTCTTTGCTGAAAATGTAAACTTCCATGGGTATGCCCTCAGGAGTTGGATCGAGCTGCCGTACCAGGAAGGTCATCTCCGAATTGATCTTTGGATGGTTCCTGAGGTAACCTTTCAGGTAGGCCCTGAACACACCAATGTTGGTTTGCCGGCGGCCATTGACCAGGATCTCATTGTCGATGTTCCTGTTCTTGTTATATTCGGTGAGCACTTTTTCTGTTTCTGCCACATAAGCAGACACATGCTCATACTTTTTAAAGCGTTCCAGCATCTCGGGTGTGCAGAATGTAACGCTGTTCATATCCAGGTTGATCGAACGCTTGATCCTCCTGCCCCCGCTTTCATCCATTCCCCTCCAGTTTTTGAAGTAATCTGTAACAAGGGTGTAGGTCGGAATAGTGGTAATCGTTTTATTCCAGTTCTGTACTTTGACGGTTGTGAGGGAGATGTCGATCACTGTACCATCAGCACCGTATTTGGGCATTTCGATCCAGTCGCCAATGCGTACCATGTTGTTGGCAGTAAGTTGAATACCGCCCACAAATCCAAGGATGGGATCCTTGAATATCAGCATCAGTACCGCTGAGAATGCACCGAATCCGGCCACCCAGCCAAAGCTGTTCTTTCCGATCAGCACCGTGATGATGATCACGACGGCTATGATATAGGCGAAGATCTTTGCAACCTGTATGTACCCTTTTATGGGCTTTTCCCTTGAAACCTCATAGGAGTTGTAGATCTCGTTAAATGCATTCAGGAACGCGTTTACCACACCCAGAATGATAATTACAATATAAACTGAGGCAACGATCTGGATGATCCTGTTCAGGAAGTCAAAATCTGTTAACACATATGAGGTCAGGAAATTGATCGTGATGGCAGGGGCAAGGTAAGCCAGTTTGACAAATACACGTTTTTCTGCCAGAATATCGTCCCAGCGGGTTTTTGAGCGGGCAACCAGCACATGCACTGCTTTTATGATAAAGTAGCGGGTAACATAGAATGAAACAATGGCCAGGGAAATGATGACGATAACCCAGAATATTTCCCGCAGTATAATCGCGTTTTCGGGGTTAACGCCCATATCCGTAAACCAGCCTGCAATAATGGAATTCAAACGATCGACCATGAGGAAGAATTTTTACCCAAAATTACGATCTTTCTTAATATGGGCATCAGGCTTCGGGCAACAGGCTACTGCGTACTGCCTACTACTTACCCATCAGCTTTTTGATCTCCTGTACGTATTTCTTGCGGATGAGGTTCAGGATCTCCATGCCACTCGTATTGTCATTGTATATCCTTATATAATCCTCTATACCTGTTTTGCGGTAGATGGTGGCCAGGGCGGCATCCCAGTTCGCGTCGTCGACGTTGCGTTTAACATGCTTGGTCATTTCCTCAAATTCGTCCCATTCAAGCTTTATCGGTACCTGGAAATACTTCATCGACTCGGTTTCGTCATCCTGCAGGGTACAGTCGGTGATGGGGTTCATCAGGAAGTATTTGGTTACGCGGATCAGGCCATAATAAGGTTTAACTTTCTTCCCCGGGAGGAAGGCGATACCTTCTTCCTTAAAAGCGTTCAGGATTTCTGGAACCTTCTCGTAATTGTCGAGGTCCTTGATCCTGATGGCATGGGCCATGGTATTCTGAAAAAAGACCCGTGCAGGTGAGCCATCGAAGGTGAACTTGTGTTTCTTTTTGATAGTCTTTATCGATCTGATGATAAATTCCTCGGTATATTTCGTTTTGGTGAGCAGGAAAAGTGATTTTGGATTATCCTGGTCCGGAACCGTGGTCCCGTGATAACCCGGGAAAGGATGTTCTGACTCAAGAACCATATCGCCGTAACCCAGGCTTTTCAGGTTCTCCTTCTT
>JAZBOU010000198.1:0-9416 GCA_036351275.1 Bacteroidales bacterium | reverse complement strand
CCTGGATCTTGTACCCCTGGAACCTGGATCTTAACTAATCAAGTTTCAAAACAGCCAGGAAAGCCTGCTGCGGTACTTCTACATTGCCAACCTGCCTCATACGTTTCTTTCCTTTTTTCTGTTTTTCGAGTAGTTTCCGCTTACGTGTGATATCACCCCCATAACATTTGGCTGTGACATCTTTCCGAACGGCCTTCACTGTTTCTCGGGCTATGACCTTGGCACCGATGGCGGCCTGTATGGCAATATCGAATTGCTGGCGGGGAATGAGTTCCTTAAGTTTTACACACATCCTTCGGCCAAAGTCGTAGGCATTTTCATTATGGATGAGTGTTGAGAGCGCATCTACCGACTCACCGTTGAGGAGGATATCAAGTTTTACCAGCTTTGCAGGCTTATAACCTGTCTGGTGATAATCAAAGGATGCATATCCCTTGGAAATGCTTTTCAGCTTATCATAAAAATCGAACACGATCTCTCCCAGGGGCATTTCAAAGGTTACCTCCACACGGTCGCTGGTGAGGTAAACCTGGTTCTTGAGCGTTCCCCGCTTATCAATGCAAAGTTTCATCACGGAACCAACATATTCGCTTTTCGAGATGATCTGCGCCGTAATATAGGGTTCTTCTATGTGATCTATATATTTTTGATCCGGGAGCCCGGAAGGATTGTGTACTTCTATCGATTCTCCCTTGTTCGTCATCACTTTATACGACACATTGGGAACCGTGGTGATCACGTTCATGTCGAATTCCCTGTCGAGTCGCTCCTGTATGATCTCCATATGCAACAGGCCCAGGAATCCGCAGCGAAAACCGAATCCGAGTGCCGCAGATGATTCCGGCACAAAGGTGAGCGACGCATCGTTAAGTTGCAGTTTTTCTATTGAACTCCTGAGTTCTTCATAGTCGTCCGCATCAACAGGGTATATCCCTGCAAATACCATGGGTTTAACTTCTTCAAATCCCTCAATGGCACTTTTGCAGGGACGGTCGATGTGTGTGATCGTATCCCCGACCTTTACTTCTCTGGATAGTTTTATGCCGGAAATGATATAGCCCACATCACCGGCAGAAAGTTCTTTGCGTGGTTCCTGTTTCAGTTTAAGTACCCCGATCTCATCGGCATCATATTCTTTCCCTGTATTGACAAACTTTACCAGGTCTCCTTTCCTCAGTGTGCCGTTCAATACCCTTATGTAAGCAATAATTCCCCTGAAAGAATTAAATACGGAATCGAAAATAAGTGCTTGCAGGGGTGCTTCCGGGTCGCCTTTTGGAGGAGGTATCTTTTCGATGATATGGTGCAGGATCTTATCTATACCATATCCTGTTTTGCCACTGGCTTCAAGGATATCATCCCTGTCGCATCCGATCAGGTCAACGATCTGGTCCTTTACATCCTCCGGCATGGCCGCTTCAAGGTCCATCTTATTCAAAACAGGGATGATCTCAAGGTCATTCTCAATTGCCAGGTAAAGATTCGATATTGTTTGTGCCTGTATTCCCTGGGTAGCGTCAACGATCAGCAATGCCCCTTCACATGCTGCCAGTGAGCGGGATACCTCATAGGAGAAATCAACGTGCCCGGGGGTGTCGATCAGGTTGAGAAAATATTTTTTGCCCTCCTGGTGATATTCCATTTGAATGGCATGGCTCTTGATCGTGATGCCCCGCTCACGTTCCAGGTCCATGTTGTCGAGGACTTGCTCCTGCAAATCACGTCCCCACACCGTTTCGGTGATCTCCAGCAACCTGTCGGCCAGGGTACTTTTGCCATGGTCGATATGGGCGATAATGCAGAAATTACGGATGTTGTTCATCGAGGGCAAAAATACTATTAATTATTCATACTTATTAAGATTTGACCTGAAGACGTAAAAATTTGAAAATTAACACATAATTAATACTTTATCGTTAAGAATAATAGTACTTTTGGCATCCTTTTCGAAAGGTAACTTCATACGTTGACTTTCATAAGGATGTGACGAAAAAGGCCTGAACCGGATGTGTCAGGCATATTATTAACAACAAATATTTTTATTATGGACAAGATTCGAGTTGGAATTATGGGTTTCGGAGAGGTTGGCCGCCATATTTACAGGCTGTGCCTCAACGATGACCGCATCGAGATCGTGGCTATTGCTGATCTTGGCCGTCCCGAGGTACTCGAGTACCTGCTTAAAGCCGAAACCAAAGGTGGCATCAAGGTAAAGCTGGAAGGCAATTTCCTGGTCTCCACCAATGGCAGGGCGAGGATGATACAGCGCAACAGTTTTAAACCGGGGGATATCCTCTGGGACAGCCTCGATGTCGACGTTGCGATCGACGGAACAGGCTTATATAAAAGTCGTGCCGATATGGAGCAACACCTGATCGCAGGTGCAAAACGTGTGGTGATCACTGTGTTGCCTACCGACGAAATTGACAGGATCGTCATCAATGGTGTGAATGATCACACCATGAAGAAAAGTGATAAATTGGTTTGCGCCGGCTCGGCAACAACAAATGCGACAGCATTGATGCTGAAGATTCTGGATGAGGCTTTCGGGGTCGACTACGCGATGTTGACCACGGTACATTCATATACTTCCGATCAGCCGCTGCGTGACAAGGCAGGCTCCGACTTCAGGAGAAGCCGTTCGGCTGCGGAGAATATCATACCGAATGAATCTCCAAGCCCACGCTGGATACAGCATATCATGCCTGAGTTTAAAGGAAGAATTGATGGGTCTGCCCTGAATGTACCGGTACCCAACGGCTCATTGCTCGACCTGACGACCGTACTTAAAAAGACTGGTGTTACAAAAGAACAGGTAAACGCAGCCGTTGAAGCCTTTGCAGCTAAGAAACCGAAGATTGTAAGAGTAGTGGAAGATCCCATCGTATCAACAGATGTGATTGGCGATAAGCGATCGGTAAACTTTGACAGCCGTGCAACGATGATGTCACCGGGAAGGATGGTAAAAACGCTGATCTGGTACCACACCGCATTGTCGAATGCACAAAACATTATCGACATGATCATTGCTTACAATGAATTAGACAAGAAAGGAGGTTCACAATGAGAGTAGCAATAAACGGATTTGGAAGGATCGGGCGTTCGGTGTTCCGCATCCTCAATGCAAGGAAAGATATCGACGTGATCGCGATCAACGACCTTTTCGATGATGAGGTTCTGGCATACCTGCTAAAATATGATACTGTTATGTCGGGTTTCGGCCAGGATATCTCCCTGGAAGATGATTACCTCATCACCCCGTACGAAAAAGTGAAAATGCTTGCCATCAAAGATCCTGCGGAACTTCCCTGGAAAGAACTTGATATCGATGTAGTTGTGGAAGCTACAGGCATCTTCCGTACACGTAAAAGCCTTGAGCCACATCTTAATGCAGGTGCCAGAAGGGTCGTTCTTACCGTGCCGGCTAAAGATGAGATCGACAGTACCATCGTGATCGGTGTGAATGATGATGAACTGAAACCGGAGCACAGGATTATTTCCAATGCATCATGTACCACCAATTGCCTGGCCCCGATGGCCAAGGTACTGAATGATTCGTTCGGCATCAAAGAAGGCCTGATGACTACAACTCATGCTTATACAAATGACCAGCGTCTTGCCGATGTACCCCACAAAGACTGGCGTCGCGGAAGGGCGGCTGCAGAGAATATCATCCCTACCACTACAGGTGCCGCCAAGGCTGTTGGAAAAGTTATCCCGGAGCTGGCAGGCAAACTCGACGGTATGGCGTCAAGGGTACCCGTACCCGATGGCTCCGTTGTAGACCTCGTGGTCGAAGTGGAGAAAGATGTTACAGTGGAAGACATCCACGCTGCTGTAAGGGTGGCTTCGAAGACCAAGAGGCTTGAAAAAATCCTGCTGTATTCGGAAGACATGGTGGTTTCATCCGATATCGTCGGAAACTCCTACAGTTCTATTTACGATCCGGAGTATACCAGGGTGCTTGGAAAACGTATCGTTCGCACACTCAACTGGTACGACAATGAATGGGGATACTCCAACCGTGTTGTAGACCTCATTACCATGCTAATGGACTTTGATAAATAAGATAATTCTGAATTTATCTTAGAAGCGTTATAGAGCCCTGCAGGGTCCTTTCGACAAGGCCCGACAGGGTTCTTTCTTTTACAGTGCAAACGTAAAAATAGGTGCCATCGGGACAATCCTTGTTGGTCTTGTAATTCCTTCCGTCCCAGTTGATCATGGGATCCGTGGACTCATAAACCTGAAGCCCCCAGCGGCTGAAGATCCTGATCTCCAGGCTTTCTACGGCCCCAACAGTCTCGGGGAAGGGAGTGAAGTAATCGTTATACTGGTCGCCGTTAGGGGTAAAAACATTAGGTAATTCTAATCCGGAGCATCCGGGAGTACAGGCAATATTGCTGAAAACGCTCTGGTTGCCCATTGAGTCGACGGCAGTGACGGCATAACACCCCAGCGTCACGCCTTCATGAACATAATAAAGAAATTCGTCGAAGCTTTGTGGGACTGAATCGATCAGCGAAAGATCAGATGCTTCATCAGGGCCGAAGTAAATGTAATACTGTTCAATGTCTTTGTCACACGTATCGATGTAAGCGGTGTTGTTCCACTCCAGCTGGTTATTGTATAACTGGCAATCCATGACCACTTCCAGCTGCGGAGCACAGGGAGGCACGTTGTCGACCGGAACCGCGCAGCTCAGTTGTGAGTAATTGATTATCGGGTCGATCAGGCCCACGGTACCGTAGCTGCCTGTGCTTTCAATATAGTAGCAATATTCGCTGCCGTTGATCAAACCATAATCAATGTATTCCCGGTTTTCCGAAGTGGCAACAGGCAGGTATTCAGCAGCGCCGGGATCACGCCGGTAAACGGTGTAATATTCATTGTTCCAGGGCACATCGAGGTCCCAGCTGAGCTCCAGGCGTTCATCAGTTTCGTATATATTCAGGTAAATGGTGGTAGCCTCCTGTGTTGAGCCAATATAGCCGTAGGTGGAACTTAAGAGGTCAATTTTGTAATTGTAGGGGAGGCCCGAAGCATTCAATTCGATACCCTGGTCGACGAAGATGGTATCGTTCAGGTTCGGAAAGCTTTGCACGAAGTTGAAATCCTGGCCATTGATGCCCTGTGCGCGGTAAAGTTCATAGTAATAAGGACCAGGGATCTGGATGGTATCCAGCTCGGTAGGTTTTGACCAGGCAAGCCTGGCGTATCCATTGCTAAGATCGGCACTGTCGTTACCGGCATTGGTAATGATGGGTATATCTTTTTTCAGGCTGGCGCAGACTTCTTCTGAAGCGTAACTTTCTGCGCCATCCACGAAAATAGCAACAACCATATAGCAATAATCCAGGCCATTTATCAATCCGGCTCCGCCGCCGTCATCCACAAAAGTGGTGTCTTCCACACCGGATGTTTCATGGATCATCGAATAACCTGTATATTCCGGAACCCCGGTTTCACAGTAACCGGGAATAAAACCATAATAACCTACCCTTCTGTATACCTCGTATTTCATGGCTTTCGCACATTTGTGCCTGAACCATGAAAGGTTGATACCATTGCCGATAGCTTCTGCGGTAAGCCCTTCAGGAGCAGGCCCGATTACGGTAATGGCAATGGTCTTCAGGTCTACAAGGTTTACAGGTTGTCCGTCATCAGTCGCCTTGAAATAGGTATAATAGGGTTGCTTCTGGATATGATTGCAAACGGTGGGCCAGGTAAAAGTGGTCTTCACGCTGTCCAGTCCGGGTCCGACCGCCGGGTCAGGGTCGATCCAGGCAGGGCTGTTCTGCACTTCAAATGGCCCCCCGGTGCCGGTGAGTTCCACCATATCGTTGTCGGGATCAGTGGCGACCACTTCAAATATGAGGGTATCGCCGGCTTCTACACAGGTATCACTGATGGCATGGATCACTGGTGGCAGTTGTCCGGTACAACCGATGATTTTTATCTGCATGTCGCGGGTAACACTGCCAATATTGATCCCGTTCCGGTATTCTTCGATCAATATGGCAATATTGAATTCACCCTGGATAGGAGGTACCACCCAAAGCACATCACCGGTTACAGGATCAATGCTAATGCTGTCGGTGGCAATTGGCAGGGTATAGCCCGGTATCGGAAGACCGTCTGCACCGCGACAGTTGATCAGGCTGTATGCAAGACTGTCGCCGTCAATATCATAAGCGCCGGGATTATGGATATATATCTGGTTGGCACAGCCGTTATCGATAGGAGGATTCAGCAACACAGGAGAGTTATTAACCCCCAGCAGGGGATTGATGGTGAGTACCGTTTCCAGGTAGAGCGGCACATTTACGGAATTGGGGATATTCATCACCCCGAAATTACGGTTCGGGTCTTCGAGGGAGATCTTGTATGTTCCTGCCGAGGAATAGGTGTGCCTGTTCGAGAGGGCTCCCATATCCGGCCTGTAAGCGTATACGTTTTTACTGATGTCATTCCCGTAACTGCTCTTTTCGGTGCGCATGAGTTCGCTGGTACTTCCATCCCCCCAGGAGATCTCAAGGAAGGGCCTGTCGGCGGGAGCAGAGGTACGTGTATAGGTGATCACGGTGATCTCATAGGTCAGGCCTGAAACGTATTTAAAAGTGATCTCGCCTGCACGCTGGTGTGTAGCAAATGCAGCAAAAAAGCAGTTAAGTACGAGAAGAAAGAGTATTAAAAGCTTTTTCATGGAAGATCACTAAACGTTCTGGTCATTTCAAAATTAATAATAATACTTTGAATAATGGAGACCGGGCCGTAAACATTATCGGAATTTGCGTTAACTTTGCTAAGGAGTTCAGTAATGGAGTTTGCTGGTATGTATACCCCCGACCCGGAAAGAGAAAAACAAGAGATCCTGAATCAATACCGTAACCTGCTCAGGGTATGGTCAAAACGGGAAAAGCCTGTCAACAGAAAACTTGTCAGGAAGGCTTTCAACCTCGCCGTTGACGCCCACAAGGATATGAGGAGGAAATCGGGGGAACCATATATTTACCATCCCCTGGAAGTAGCCAGGATAGCAGCAGGTGAGATCGGGCTGGGAACCACCTCGGTAATATGTGCCCTGCTGCATGATGTTGTGGAGGACAGTGAATATACTTTGTCCGATATCCGCACCCTCTTCGGCGAAACGGTGACACGCATCATTGACGGGCTCACCAAGATCGAGGAGATCTTTGAGCACCCCTCATCATCGGCACAGGCTGAGAATTTCAGGAAAATGTTGTTGACGCTTTCTGTGGATGTCAGGGTGATCCTCATCAAACTGGCCGATCGCCTGCACAATATGCGCACCCTGGATGCCATGCCGGGAGACAAGCAGCTGAAGATCGCTTCGGAAACCCTCTACCTTTTTGCCCCGCTGGCACACCGGCTGGGGCTGCATGCTATTAAAAGTGAGCTGGAAGACCTGGCCCTGAAATACCTCGAACCGGAGATATACAATACGATCTACCAGAAACTGGAGGAATCACGGCCCGAGCGTAAACGCTTCATCAATAAATTCATATACCCTATTAAAAAAGACCTGGCGGGGAAAGGCATGGATTTTACCATCCATGGCAGGGAGAAGTCGATATACTCCATCTGGCAGAAAATGAAAAAGAAAGAGATCCCTTTCGAGGATGTGTTCGACCTCTTTGCCATCAGGGTGATCATCAATGTACCCCAGGAAGAGGAGAAAGAACAATGCTGGAGGGTTTATTCCGTGATCACCGATTATTACCGGCCAAACCAGAAGCGCCTGCGCGACTGGATCTCTCTTCCCAAGGCAAATGGATATGAAGCCCTTCACACCACAGTGATGAGCAGGTCGGGAAGGTGGGTGGAAGTGCAGATCCGGACCAGCCGCATGGATGAGATCGCTGAAAAGGGGTATGCTGCACACTGGAAGTACAAGGACGGTGCTGACCAGGACACCGGACTGGATGAGTGGATGAACAAGATCAGGGAGATGCTGCAGGGTGAGGATTCCGATGCACTCGACTTCCTTGATGACTTTAAGCTGAACCTTTTTTCGGACGAGATCTTTGTTTACACACCAAGGGGTGAGCTCAAAAGCCTTCCGGCCGGAGCTACCGTGCTTGATTTTGCATATAACATACACTCACAAATTGGTAATGAAGCCATAGGCGCCAAGGTGAACCATAACCTGGTGCCCCTGCAGCACAAGCTTGCAAGTGGCGACCAGGTGGAGGTGATCGTCTCCAAAAAGCAGGTACCGAAGGAAGCCTGGCTGGACTACGTAATTACAGCCAGGGCAAAGCACCGGATAAAAGCCGCTCTCAGGGATAAATACAGGAGCGCAGCAGATGAAGGCAAAAAACTGTTGCAGAAATATTTTGAACAGCTCAAAATAGAATTCACGGAGGGGGTGGCATCACGCTTCATGGAATTTATCCGCTATACTTCGCGCAATAAAATGTATTATCACCTGGTTAAAGGGGAGATCACCCAGCAGGACGTAAAGGCATTTACCCAGCTTTCACCGAAAGGCAACTGGCTGAGCTTTATCAGCAGGCCTTTCTCCCGATCGCGAAGCAAGAACTCGGTAAGTCCCGAGATCGTGGAACAGATGAAGGAGAAACCGGAAACACTGGTCCTCAGCGATGATATTGAAGATATACGTTATGTGATCTCTGATTGCTGCAACCCCATTCCAGGCGATGATGTGCTCGGTTTTATGAACCGCAGGGGTCGTATCCTGATCCATCGGACCAACTGCCCGGTTGCCATACAGTCGATGTCGAGCTACGGCAACCGCATCATCAAAGCCAAATGGCGTACCAACGAGTCGATCGGCTTCCTGACAGGTATCAAGCTGAAGGGGGTTGACAAAAAAGGCTTGGTGAAAAGTATTTCCGAGGTGATCTACGACAAGCACAAGCTTGGGATACGTTCATTTAACCTCAATACGCATGACGGGATCACAGAGGCATCCATCATGCTATACATCCAGAGTACCGGCACTCTGAACCAGCTCATGTCAGACCTGAAAAAGATCCCGGAGATCCAGAAGATCAGCCGGATTGACAGGACGAAGGGGTAATTGTTAAAGGCATCGGGTGTCAGGCGTCAGACTTCAGGTTGCTCGTTACTGGATACTAGATCCTGGATGAATGTGGTATTTGTTATGTGCTGTGTGTTATTTGTCATTTTGATTAAACAGCACATAAAACATAACACATACAAAATAGCACATATAGATGACTGCTTACTGCCTACTGCCTACTGTTGCATTGTCAACATTGTAAACATTGTCATCATTGTCATCATTGTCATCATTGTCGTCTCTGTCTCGTATTCTCGTATTCCCGTCTTCTCGAATTCCCGTACTCTCGTATTCTCGAATTCTGAATAAGCTTTATGCTGACAGGATCCTGATATTTGAAACCCGG
>JAZBOU010000197.1:0-46326 GCA_036351275.1 Bacteroidales bacterium | reverse complement strand
ATCTTTATATTCCGAAACCACACATCATCCCCATGATCCTGGAGGACGATATAGCCTTCCTGTGCAGGGGTATAGAAGCTTTCGTAATCCTTAAACTTACTGTTGGCAACCATGTCGTTCCAATCGTCGGTCCACAGGTGATATTCAAGCACATTCTCTCCGTTCATGTTATGAACAACTGTTCCTTTGTAAACCATCACTTTTGCAAGGTTCCATTCACCGGCAGGTTTTACCGCATCGAAATTACCCGGGATCAGGTCATACAATGCGCCGGCTGCCCTGTTGCCGTCCTTGCCAAGTTTGGCATCAGGGTGTTTTGCATTGTCGAGGATCTGCATTTCGGGTGCGCTTTTCCACACGGGCTCACCCGGAATTTCCTGTGCCAGGTAAAAGATGCCGCTGTTGCCTCCCTCCGATACTTTCCATTCAAGCGAAAGCTCGAAATTGCTGAATTTACGGTCGAAAAGGACATCTCCTCCTCCTCCGGCTTCGCCCCTTCCTGATCCGATCACATGAAGGGTCCCGTCAACGACCTCCCAGCCTTGATCGGGGAAGCTTTCGCCGTTATATGATCGCCATCCGTCGGTTGTCAAGCCGTTGAACATTAAAATCCAGCCATCTTCCAGTTCTTTTTTGGAAAGGGTATTTGGCCTTTCTTTAGCTTCAATGGCCACGACATCTTCTTTTTCTTTTTTCTGTTTGCTTTCCTGCATGTTACATCCGGCAAATATAAGTGCCAGAAGCAGGAAGGGTATAATCATTTTTTTCATAGCGTTTTGGTTTATAAGTTCATTCGTTTTTCGTTATTTGTTATTCGATATTCGTTATTCTATAGCTTCCAGCCTTCGCGATAGGTATGTTTTATATACTCTTCTGCGGCCGGTTTAGCCTTGATCGTTGCATATTGGGTGTCGAAATGAGGATGGCCGTTGATCACGGTGAATTTATCGGTGGTTACCACCCTGATCTCGTCATCATCGCCAATGTTGGTGATCTTCATTTGCTTCCCGTCCCATTTCAGTTTACGCTTCAGGTCCTGCAGCCTGATGGCCAGATTGCCCATAACCACCACTTCGTTCATGGGGCCGGCATAGCCAAAGTATGAGCTGCATTCCACCCTGCTGCCCGGGTCTTCTTTACATGCCCGGATCCAGTCGGCCTCGTGGCCACCGCTCATGGCATCTTTGATCCTTCTCAGGCTCGGTTCGGGTCGTTTGTAACTTTTGTCCAGCTCCTCCGGCAGCAATTTCGGATTCCTGCCATAAGCTCCGCATATCAGCTTGCCTTTGGTACCGATAAACAGGCATCCACCACTCCAGTCGCCCATGGGTTCCCCGTCGGGAAGCTCGGCTGGCCTGGGCGGAAGCAGTCCGCCGTCATACCAGCTAACCTTGACCGGGACCAGTTTTACTTTCTGGTACTTACCCCTGTCAGGAAATTCGTAGTGAACGGCTGATCCGATCGGGGCGCTTTCGGTGTTTACCTGTGTTGAGCTGCCATACAGGAAATCCGGATCACCAAGACGTAATGCTTTGTAAACGGGGTCGAAAATATGACAACCCATATCGCCCAGGGCCCCGGTTCCGAAGTCCCACCATGCGCGCCAGTTCCACGGATGATAAACGGGGTTGTATGGCCGCCACGGTGCTGGTCCGATGAAAAGGTCCCAGTCGAGTGTCGGGGGCAGCGAGGGTGTTTCGGCAGGCCGTTCAAGCCCCTGTGGCCAGATGGGCCTGTTGGTCCATGCATATGCTTCAGTTATTTCTCCTATGGCCCCGTCCCATATCCATTCACAGATCTGCCTGATGCCTTCGCCGGAATTGCCCTGGTTGCCCATCTGGGTAGCAACGCCGTTTTCTCTGGCCAGCTTTGCCATCACCCTTGATTCATACACTGAATGTGTAAGTGGCTTTTGCAGATAAACATGCTTTCCCATGCGCATGGCCTGTGCTGCTGTTATGGCATGCGTGTGGTCGGGAGTGGCAATAACAACGGCATCGATGTCGTCGCCCATGTCATCGAACATTTTACGGTAGTCTTTGTATTTTTTTGCATCCGGGTACTTTTCAAACAATCCGGAGGCATAGTCCCAATCCACGTCGCACAGGGCAACGATATTTTCACTGCTGCAATTGTTGATGTTGGTAGCCCCAACACCGCCAACCCCTATACCGGCAATATTAAGCTTGTCACTGGGTGCCAGGTGTCCCAGTCCGCCTATCACATGACTTGGAAGCACGGTAATGCCTGCCGTGGCAAGGGAAATATTACCAATGAACTTCCTGCGGCTCATACCCTTTTTCGTGTTTTTTTCCATAGGTTCTGCGTTTTATTGTTGTTTTTTTTGTGTTTTTATCCTTCTGCCGGTCTTGTTGCTTTCAAACGCTTTTTCAATGATAAAGATAACATTCCTTGCTTCTTCAGGAGGAATTGCCTGTGGCAAATCTTTCGTCAGTACATCGTACACATTATCATAAAAGGCCATATAGTTCCCGGGAAGCGTTGGTATCTGGAAGAGTTCCAGCGGAGCCGCCATGCCTTTGGCCAGGGTTCCGTAGTATTTTTTATCATCCAGACCCCAATCTTCCCCTATCGGCATATTACCCGCTTTCAGCAGCGCCTCCTGGGGATCTGTCCCCCATTTTGAAAAGCTTCCTTCTGTACCGTCAACAATAAATCGTGGACCCTTTTCCTTAACCATCATACCTGCTGTAAGCAGGGCTGTAAGTTTCTCATAATGAAGTTCAAGCCTGAAATAATCATCAACAGGGCTATCCTTTCGCTCAGCTTTCAGATCTGCTTTAATGCTTTTCGGCATTCCAAAAAGACAGAGTGCGTGGTCGATCAGGTGAGATCCAAGGTCATAGAGAATACCACTGCCTGGAACCGCTTCATCACGCCAGGCCCCTGATTTCATTTCGGGGCTGTACCTGTCGAAATGTTCTTCGTAATACCGGATATCACCCAGGCGTCCTTCTTCTTTCAGCTTCACCAGCGTTAAGAAATCTCCGTCCCATCGGCGGTTCTGGTAAACAAAGATCTTTTTCTCCGTTCGGTTTGCAAGAGCGATCAACTCATCGGCTTCCATGCTTGTCGGAACGAAGGGTTTTTCGACGATCACGTGCTTTCCCGCCTCCAGCAGATCCCTTACCATGGGAAAATGAAATACATTAGGGGTGGTAACAACAACAAGGTCAATGGTATGGTCTTCCAGGAGGAACTTATAATCATTCAGCACGTCAACATAGGGGTATATCTCCCTGGATTCCCGGCGATTTCTCTCAACAACGACTGAAAGGTGAAACCCCCGGTGGCTATGTATGAAAGGGGCATGAAACACTTTTCCCGACAGGCCGAAACCGATAATAGCCGTGTTGATGGTGTCAATCATTAAAGAATACTGTTGATATAATTGTAACTTGCTTGAACACTTTCAAATACATTTCCCTTTATGGTATCCTGTTCAACAAAGAACTCTTTCATTCCTGAAACGGATGCCATCCCGAAAAGCTCTTTATAATCGATCATGCCTGATCCTACCTCCGTCATGTCCCTGCTTCCGTCCCCGGCCATGTCTTTAACATGCCAGAGATGAAACCTGCCGGGATATTTCTCAAAATATTTCTTTGGGTCTTTTCCGGCAAAGGTGATCCAGTACAGGTCGATCTCCATGCACACCAGTTCGGGATCGGTTTCATCAAGCAGGACATCATACGGAATTTTTCCTTCCATTTCTTGAAATTCGAAGTCATGGTTGTGATAGCCGAATTTCATGTTATTGTCTTTACACATTTTGCCAATGGCATTGCATTTTACGGCAATATCCCTGTAACTGCCGAGGTCAGATCGCTGTTCCTGGCTCAGCCATGGCCAGACAAGGTATTTGATCCCTGCTTCCCGGTGAGCCTCAAGGACCTTATCCATGTTGTCTTTATTGAATGATACATGCGAAGCAACGAGACGCATCCCCAGTTCTTCAACAAGCTGCCTGAAGTCACCCGGCGGCATGCCATAAAATTGGCGGTCTTCATATCCTGCGGCCTCCAGGCGGGTATAGCCGATGCCTGAAATTCTTTTCAGGCATGCCTCCGGGTCTTTTGCCATTTCATCTCGCACACTGTATAATTGTAATCCGATCTGGTTAGGAGCGGTCAGATTTGCAAGAATACGCTCTGGCAGCAACATGCCGGCAATCAGTCCTGCGCTTCCCGTTCTTAGAAAAGTCCTGCGTTTCATCATGTAAAATATTTAGGCGATCAAACGATCACCTCGTTCTCTTCGTCCCAGAACACCCTGCGATTTTCCTTGTATGCAATGGTGCCCATATGGGCAGCCATGGCTTCTTCAAACCCCCTGTCGATATTACAGCTGGGCTGGCCCCCGTTCCGGATGCAATTCAGCCATTCTTTGATATGCAGGTGGGTTGGGTCGACCCATTTTCCGCCCCTGTATGTATAAAGCAGTCCACGGCCTGCGAAGTACTGTTCCGTAGGAGATGTAACGGCATCCACGTTTTTCATGCCCGGCGACCATGTAAACAGCGGCAGGTCCGGGTCAATAATTCCCTCGTCGATCTTTTTCTTATAGCGGGTGGATCCCCTGTCGGCACTGATCAGCAGGTCATGACCAAGCTCCATGGAGGCATCATGTCCCATGATCACCCTTCCGCGCTTGCGATTGCTTGCCAGGGTGGCGCTGTATAACATGCTGAGATCCCTGTCGGGATATTCATATACGGTCTGCAACACATCGGGTACCGTTCTGCCATCCTTAAAATAATAAATTCCGCCGCTTGAAACAGCGGAGTTCGGGATACCCAGGTCAAGGATCTGGTTCATGGCATCGAATTCATGGGTAAGCAGATCCCCGGAAAGGCCCGTGCTGTAATCCCACCAGCATCGCCAGCGGAAAAAACGCTCCAGGCTGAACGGATGATCCGGTGCCGGCCCGATAAACTGTTCCCAATCGATGGTATGTTCATTTGCATCTTCGTGAATAGGATATACCCATGCGCCATTGGGGTCGTTCCTGTTGGTCGTAACCTCGATCAGGGTGATCTTTCCCAGCAATCCCTTTTCA
This sequence comes from Bacteroidales bacterium, assembly GCA_036351275.1. Classification (GTDB taxonomy): domain Bacteria; phylum Bacteroidota; class Bacteroidia; order Bacteroidales; family B18-G4; genus B18-G4. The sequence goes on along the minus strand of JAZBOU010000197.1, from coordinate 41,247 downwards.
ATGGCTTCACGGGCCTTAAAATAACTCTCGGTCTGCCTTCCCTGGTGGCCCAGCTGGAACACGATATTGTTTTCTCTTACCGCATCCCTTACCAAATATGTTTCTTCCTCGGTCCAGGTCATGGGTTTTTCTACATAAACATGCTTACCTGCTTTTGCCGCGGCTATGGCCATGGGGCCATGCCAGTGATCAGGCGTTGCAATAATAACGGCATCGATATCATCTGCCTGGATAAGGTCCATATAGGTATTATACCGTTTCGGGGCCCGGCCCATCCGGCCACCTACCCCCTCCCTGCTGATATTGGCCCCGGCTTCCTGTGCCATGCGACCGTAAGTGTCAAAAATATCACAAACACCGTTCAAGACCACATTGAGATCTTCCTGTTGCAGGTATTGCTCATACCTGTCGTCAGAAGCATTGTTTTCTGCCCCCGCGATCCAGTTATCAATGAGTTCGGGATGCGCAAAGCCGGCTGCCCGTGCCAGGTGCTTGCCCCTTATCCCGTACCCGATCAACCCGAGCCGGATCAGCCTGTCTTTAGGGCCTGCCGCAGGAAGGTCCGGAGCAGTTGCCTTTAACCTGATCTCATCAAGGATATTGCTTTTAATGTATTGATCATAATGCCTTTTCTTATACCATGCAAAAACGAAAGCACCCAGGAAAGGTACCGTTGCAAGGCCTTTTAATAGATCTCTTCTGTTCATGCTTTGCCAAAGATAAGACGGTCGATACCAATGTACCTGCTGCTTGGAAATACAAACAGCACCGCGAGTGATATGAGTTCTACGAGGTTTTTATTCACGATCAGGTAGCTGCCCTCGCTTGGAACGGCATACCTCAGCCCGTAAAACGGGGGGTGTGAAAGGTAATAGCCCGTTAGCAGTAATATTCCGAATATGCATGCCGGTCGTGCCAGAACGCCCAATATCAGACCAAGCCCGATGAGGATCAATCCCCAGATATTCAATTGATCGATTACGGCCAGCGTTGTCGGGTTGTTGGTCAGTGAATGGAAAAATGATCCAAGAAATCCATTTGAATCAAGCAGGAACCCAACACTACTCCAATTGGGATTCATGAGTTTTACCAGCCCCTCATAAAGAAAATGCCATCCAATGGCAATTCTCAATATTACAAGCCAGCTGAGCTGTGCATTAGTATATTTCATTATCGTTTATTAGTTCCCTGATATAAATATCTTTCCACCTTACCTTTATTCCTCCGCCATCGTGTATCTGGAGGGCAACAGATCCTGCTGCTTCTCCAATTTTCTCATCGGTGATATCGGCCATCATCTGCCCGTTCAGCCAGGTGATCACCCTGTCGCCTTCCGCACGGATAACAAGTTCATTCCACTCACCCATTTTAAGGATGTCTTCTTTTTCATCAGGGATCTCAGCCAGCCATCCTCTGCCATAAGATTCATAGATCCCGCCGCTATTGTGTCCCGGGGGAGCAACCTCCACCTGCCATCCTGATATTTTTGTACCTTCAATGGAAGACCTGAAAAATACGCCGGAATTACCGTCTGATTCCTGCAGGAATTTGAGCCTGAGCACAAAATCCCGGTATGCCTGATCCGTGGCAAGGTATCCATAGGCCTTTTCTTCCCCGCTTTCACATACCAGCTCCCCATTATCCACATACCATTTTTCGGTGCCGTAAACTGTCCAGCCATCCAGGTTTTTCCCGTTAAACAGACACAGCCCGGGATCATCCAGCCTTTTGATCCTGATATTACGAAAATATACCGGGCTGCCATGATCCTGGAGCCCGATATGGCCTTTGATCGCCCTGCCGTAGTTCGGATAATCCTTCCATTTACCATTCGCAACGCGTTTTCCCCAGTCTTTATCCCAGAACTGGTATTCCACAACTTTTTTCCCGTTGAGCCAGTGGGCGACATGTCCGTCCCTGACTTCGATCTCTGAGGTATTCCATTCCCCGGCGGGATACAGTATTTTGTTATTTGTGTCGGCATTATGCATGGCATAATTGGCAGCTGTTTTCTGCCATTCTTCCAGGGGGTATTCAAAACCGGTATCATCGATCAACTGGTATTCAGGGCCTGAAGCATAGACAGGACTATTATTTTCCACCACGTGGAAAAATATACCGCTGTTTCCTCCTTCCGAGATATTCCATTCCAGGTAGAGGTGAAAATCTTCAAATTGCTCCCTGCTGATGATATCACCCCCAAGATCACCACCCTGACCGGACGTTTCCAGCATGCCGTTCTCCACCTTCCATCCTGCCGGAAGATTATCCTGTTTATATCCCCGCCAGGCATCGGCATTGCTGCCATCGAACAATACGATCCACTCCGTTTGGGAAAGATCACTTACCTGGTCGGTATTGGTGCACGAAATGAGTGTGAGTAAGAACGCTCCAAGAGCAATTTGATACAAAAAAAGATGGTTTCGGCAAGAAAGCTTCATGATGTTGCTTTTTGGATGGGTAAATTTATAAAAGATGCACTCCAAAACAAAGAATTTACAATTGCGATGAGTAAAATTTAATCATATGTAACAGGCGTTGATGAACTTTTTGTATATTTAGGGCAACAGAAACATTAACTAACCCCTTACGCTATGAAAAAATTATTACGCTTATTTTCGTTATTCGCGGTATCCTTCCTGATGATGACAGTGGGAATGGATGCCCAGACCGTACTTTGTGTTGACCGTGACTTCGGTGAGGACACAGGCACAGGAGGCTATACCAACACCTGGCACCAGATCGACTGGGCCCTCCAGGCCAATGGCATCACTGCCGATTATTTTTATGTCGCAGAATATGAAGACAACGGCCCATCGTTGACAGAAATGCTCAATTACGACATTGTGATCTGGTTCACCGGTGAAGCCTGGACGGATGGTGCAACCATGACCGAAGAGGATGAGACTAACCTCGGGGACTACCTGTTTAACGGAGGCAAATTATTCCTGAATGCCCAGGATTACCTGTATGACCTCTATACCAGCCTTGGTGCATTTGCACCGGATCAATTCCCCAGCTATGGACTTGGTATAGATGAAGTTGTGCAGGATGTATACCACATTGAAGCTGACGGCGGTATATCAGCTCCGGCAGATACGGCGAGGTTTTACGGACTTCCCGGATCCCTTGCCGATGGCTTGCAGTTTCATACGATTGACATATTTACTACAGATACGGATGAAGGCTTATATGGCGACAGCATTGCCGAACACCGTGGTGTTGGCATGATTGGAATGCTTAATCCATATATGTCTCCGGGACCTGCTGCAATACAGTATGAATCACCTGATTTTGGTTTCAGGACCGTGTTCTCAACCATTGACGTTGCGGCCATGACCGATACCGTGGTCAGGGATATTTATATGGGCAGGGTCATTGAATGGCTGATGACCGGTATGGTCAGTACACCCGAACTGATTCCCGAAAACGCAGAGCTTAGCGTTAGCCCCAACCCCGTTGCGACCACAGTGAACATCAGTATGACCAACGACATGGACGAAGTATGGATCTTCAATAACCAGGGACAGCTGGTGCGGCATGAAATTGTCGGCGCACCAAACCTGAGCCTTGACCTGAGTGAACTGTCGCCCGGTGTTTATATCCTGAAGGCCAAAACAGGAAGCTATATGGTAAACAAAAAGATCCTGAAACATTAAACGTATTTTATGTGTGTTAAACTAGCCAAGTATTCAGGTATGTTCTTCGGTCTGACAGCCGTTGTACTCGCCGTGTTCGGAATTATTGGATACTTCATCTGGCTCTACAATGAAGGGTCATTTCTCGGTGTAGCCAATTTCTGGAACTACCTTTATGCTTCAGTACCGTTCAGCCTGCTTGCGATCTGCTGCACGCTTTTCGTAGTGGCAGCAAAAGAATAATGCTGACATAGCCTACTGTTTTGAACGGCTTTCATTTTAGAGGTTAGCCGAAAACAGCCGGGTATTAACTCACCCGGCTGTTTTGTTGTAATAACTGTGAATATTTTCGATTAATGTGATAATTTAGCGGGCAACCGCGACATTCCTATTATTGTCTGAATATTAACAACACAACCTGCCATGACCAGAAAATCTGCCATTTTAGTCCTGAGCCTGACAGCATTATTCCTGAGTATCGGTTTAATGATCCTGAACAGTCCTTCTGAAGACCCAAGAAAAGAATATGAAGAAGAACTCATTGCCATGTTTAAGCAGATCCCCGACGATATTGGGGAGGAAGCTGAAGGAGAGAACCGTCCTGACCGGCCCGACCTGGCTGCCATGCAAAACTTTTTCAGTACCATGGATCCTGAGCTAAAAGCTGTTCCCGCTGAACGGCTGAGTGCCGCCTGGGACGCAACCCGTGAACTGAAAAAATCCACACTGAAACAGGGTATTCCGATGCTTTTCTGGGAAACTGCAGGCTCGAATATGGGTGGCCGCACACGCGCCATCATGTATGACCCGAACGATGCTTCGGGTAACAAAGTCTGGGCCGGAGCGGTGACAGGCGGCATTTGGTATAACAACGATATTACCAATGATCAGAGCGACTGGATGCCGGTGAATGATTTCTTATCCAACCTCTCCATCAGCTGCATTGTTTACGACCCGAATGATCCAATGACCTTTTATGCCGGGACCGGTGAAGCCGAAACTGCGCGTGTGATCTACCGTGAATCTTCCGGGGTAGGCATGGGCATACTTAAATCGACTGACGGCGGAGCAAGCTGGGATCTTATTCCCTCCAGCGAAAGCTTTAAATATGTTACCGATATCCAGATAAGGGATGAGGATGGCACCAGCGTGATCTATGCCGGTGTTGCATCCGGGGTATATAAAGGCATAACCCATAACAGTCAGCCTTCCAATGGGTTATTCCGCTCTGTTGACGCAGGGAATTCGTGGACACAGGTTATTCCGAATATTCCCGGAACCGATGAGCCCTACGCCATTTCCGATATCAAGATACAGGGAGATGGCAGGATCTATGTCGGCAGCATGGGAAACCCGGATCTGGAAGGCGGAGCCACCATTTTTTATTCTGACCAGGGCACTGCCGGAACGTGGACCGTGTATGATGAGGTAAAAAACCAGATAGAAAACCAGACGTCCCATAATATCCCGGGCAGGGTCATTTTGGTACCTTCCCCCTCGGAAGATTATATTGTATATGCCCTCTTTTCGGTTGGAAACAATGAAGACTTTGTGCGCTACAGGGGGCGCCTGATCTATCGTACTGTCGATAGCGGAGAGACCTGGGATGAGGTAAACATACCCGACATACAATATGCAACACTTTCATGGCATGCCCTCTGCGGGGCCATCAACCCGGCCGACCCCAACCATATATTTGTTGGCGGGCTTGATGCATGGTCGAGCAGCAATGCCGGGAACAGCTGGAACCAAAAATCCGACTGGTGGTGGATGTATTACGGCGGAGATGACAGGTATGTCCACGCTGATCAGCATATTCACCTGTATAAGCCGGGTTCCAGCGAAGAAATGCTGATGGGTACTGACGGGGGGATCTTTTATACCTCGAATGCAACCTCATTCAATCCTGTTTTTGTCGAAAAAAATCACAACTATGGCTCATTACAATTCTATACCTGTGCCATTTCACCGATCGCCGGAGATGATCGGTACATAGGAGGTTTGCAGGACAACGGTACGCTCTACTACCAGGGCGATCCCCTGGATATTAACGATATGATCGACCAGGGCGACGGAGCCGGCTGTTTCTGGGATGCCGATGAACCGGAGATCTTCATTACTTCTGTTTACTATAACCGCTATACGGTATGGGATAACGGCGTTCCTGAAGATGCCGGGGAAGAAAGCGGAACCTTTATCTGCCCGGCCGATTACGATTATAAGCTAAATACACTATATGCCAATGCATGTGGTTTTCAGGGGCAGGATGCAAATGAATTGCTTGTGATCAGAAATATTCCCGACAATCCATGGCATATGTATGTGAACCTGGGAACGGGGCTTTCTACCTATTATACCCATATTAAGTATTCGCCGCATTCTCCCGATGGTACCACAACGCTATTTGTGGGCAGTCAAACCGGACAGGTATTTAAAGTTGAGAGTGCCCAGGCATCGCCTGCAGTGACCGAGATCACTGGCCCGGAATTCCCGGAAGCTTCGGTTTCATGCGTAGCCATAGGCGGATCGGAAGACACACTGATGGTTACTTTTTCAAATTACGGCGTGAATTCGGTATGGCAAACGTATGACGGCGGCGATACCTGGGCCAGTATCGAATCAAACCTTCCCGATATGCCGATACGATGGGCCATATACCATCCACATGATGCAAAGCAAGCCATGCTGGCAACGGAAATAGGTACCTGGACCTGCAACCACCTTCACCTGGATGACCCGCAATGGATCCCCAATGTAGAAGGTATGGCGAATGTGCGTGTTGACATGTTACAAATTAGGGAAGCCGATAATACGGTACTTGCTGCCACGCACGGCCGTGGTTTATATACTGCGGAATGGGTTTCAAATCCCTGGGTATCGATAGGGGAACAGCCGGAATTGCCTGTATCCGCAATATATCCCAACCCCGTGAGGGATGTGCTGAACATCAGGCTGGATGAGCAGATCAATGCGAGAGTAAGCCTGGATATTTTTGATATGCAGGGGCGTCTCGTAATGCGGGAAGAACTGGATGGCATGATAAGCGATCACATTGTTAATACCGGACAATTGCCGGCAGGATCCTATGTTGTGCGCATGCACTCAGGGAAGCGATCTTATTCAGAATCAATTATTCACCAATAAAAAAAGGCCGCCCGAACGGGCGGCCTTTTCAATATAACGGACTGTTTTATTCAATTGTTTTCATCGTAGCCTTTTGGGTTTCGGCATTGACGACTTTCACCTTTTTCGTTTTGGGGGTTTTAACGATGGTAAGTTCATCGATCAGGTTTTGCGCACCCGCCATTTTATCGATCACAAAAAGCACATATCGGATATCAACATTAATGGTGCGCTGCAGTTCAGGTTCGAAAGCGATATCCCCGCTCATGGCTTCCCAGTTCCCGTCGAAAGCAATGCCGATTAATTCGCCTTTGCCATTCATTACGGGGCTGCCGGAATTTCCACCGGTAATATCGTTTGTAGTGAGGAAACAAACAATGAGCCTTTTCTCGCCGTTGATGGTAACACCATATGGGCCATAGTCTTTTGCCTCATAAAGTGCTTTAAGCTCGGGCTCAACGTAAAACTCATCATTTGAAGGGTCTTCCTTTTCCATCACTCCGGCAAGCGTGGTATAGTAATCATAAAATACAGCATCGGCTGCAATGTAGTCCTCTACGGTTCCATATGTCATCCTCATGGTTGAGTTGGCATCCGGATAGAAAACCTTATCGGGATTCATTTCACGAAGACCTGCAATAAAAAGCCTGTCGTATGCACCAAGATTGCTGTTTGCTTCCCGGTACTGGCCCATCACCTGTCCGAGTGAGGCGGTAAATTCTGTTGCCAATTTAAGAGCAGGGTCCCCGGCAAGCTTTTTTGCCCTGGGTTTATCGAGGAATGCATTGATCTGCTCTTCGCTTTCGAAAATTGAGTTATCGAATACAAAATCAGCCATTGCCTTATAGTCTCCATCCATATCTTCAAGCAATTCTTTGAAATATTCGGGCTGCATTTCGGCAGGAACATTTTTGCCATATACCTCCATAAGGTTGGCAAAGGCATCCTTATCGGCAGGAGCAAAGTAATTCTTGAAATGGTCTTCCATGCCGGCCTTAAGGCTTTCAATGGTCTCATCGACGATCACATCTTCTGCTTTAGATTCGAGCAATTCAAGCAATTGTCCGTATTGTGCCGCATAGCCAAGGATCTCCGGCGAGTTGGCAGCCAGGGCCGTATAAGCCAGGTTGGGGAACTCTGCAGTTAGAATATCATAGCTGAGTTCGAGGTTTTTCAGCACCTCTCCGTATTTTTCTTTTCTTGCGGGATCAGCGTCTGCCCAGGCCTGGAAGGCTTCTTCTATCTTTTGTTTCTTTTCGTATACCTTCAGGAGCTTCAGGCCGCGGATCTGGCCCAGGAATAACTTCCAGGCATTCGCCAGACCGGCATATTTGCTGGCATACTGTATCCTTACTGCCTGGTCGGCATCCATGTGTACTTTCCATGCGTTAAGCTGGGCATCAAAGATCTCAACAAGGGTTGGAAGGAAAGCATCAAGTTTGTATTGTATACCGTAAGAAGTAAGGTATCGCTCTGTACCACCGGGATAACCCCAGATCATAGCAAAGTCACCTTCTTCATAACCATCCAGGGATATGGGCAAATGATGCTTTGGTTTCAGGGGAACGTTTTCTTCAGCATATTTGGCCGGCTCCCCGTCGGGACCCGTATATACCCTGAAAATAGAAAAATCTCCCGTATGGCGTGGCCACATCCAGTTGTCGGTATCACCGCCGTATTTCCCTATCGAAGAAGGGGGTGCGCCCACCAGACGAACGTCATTATATACTTTATATACAAAGAGATAATATTCATTTCCGCCGTAGAATGAAGAAACACGGGCTGCATATTTGCCGTCCTCTTCGGCCCTTTTCTGTATCCTGTTCCTGATCGTTCTTACTTCAGCACCGCGTTCGGCCTCTGTAAGTGTATCGGAGAGGAAAGGAATAATGCTGTCGGTAACATCTTCCATCCTTATCAGGAAAGAGGCCGCCATTCCTTCATTTGGCAGCTCTTCCTCCAGGCTCATGGCCCAGAAACCATCATTCAGGTAATCATGTTCCACAGTACTGTGCGACTGTATCTTGTCATATCCGCAATGATGGTTGGTAAACAGAAGACCTTTGTCTGAAACAATTTCTCCGGTACAGAAAAATCCTCCAACACCGCCTCCCGATAAGCCAACGACTGCATCTTTAAGGCTGGAGTTGTTGATGCTGTAAATCTCTTCAGGAGTAAGCTGGAGTCCCATTTCCTGCATATCAACATAATTCAACCTTTCCACGAACATTGGAAGCCACATTCCTTCATCGGGGGGCTCGAACGACATTGCAGTGCCACCCAGAAGCAACGCTGCAAATAAGCTTAATAAAACTTTTTTCATGTTAATTGATGATTAGATTTATATTCATGTTATTTCAATCCTACCATAGATGCACCCTGCTTGAACACAATGTCAACAGGGATATTTGAACTGTTTAGGCGGTCAAGATCGGCCTGCAGGCCGGGGGGGATCATCGCTGCTTCGTCCACCCATTGTTTGGCCGCTCCGTAATCACCATTCCCCTGGATGAAAAGGATCTTTTGCATCAGGGTGATCATGGCATCATACATTTGATCGAAATTCACCGTATAAGTACCATCTTCGTTACGCGTAAAAGCACCTTTTTCCTCAAAATAGTTAAACCGCATCATGTTGGCTTTGCCATGTGAGCTGGCAGCGCCAAAGCGGCTAGAACGGAAAATACCTGCAAAAAATGTCACGTAGTTATCCATCACTTCCCCTTCGGTAAGTTCCCCCATTTCATAGAGCCTGGTTACCAGGTATAGTCCCATAATATCGGCCTTACCTTCCTCAATTGCTGAGTATTGTTCCTTCAGTGCCTCTCTTACGGTACCGCTGCCATCAATCGTATTCTTGATACCCATTGCATGCCCGACCTCATGGAACATAGTGTTCTCAAAGAAAGCCGTAAAAGTGATGTATTCCCGCTGAGACGGATCGATAAGCAATTCGGAAATGGGCACCAGTATCTTGTCGAACTTGGCCTTCATAGAGTTCTTGAGCTGCAGCTTCCTGGAACCGTATTTCATATGTACTTCCTCATCGTTGGGAAGGTTAATGGCAATGGTCTTGCTTCCTGCATTGCAATCGCCGGCATAATAGATCACATCGTATGCGTTCATATCGGCCTTGCTTCCCGGAACATCTTTTTTATATTCATCCTCTACGGGTAAGCCTTTCTGGAGGTCGGGAAGCATGGCTGCAAATTTTTCCAGCTTCTTGCTCCAGTCAATATCTTTCAGCAGAATAAATGATTCATAAGCGGCCTTATACCCGAAAAGGGCATCTTCGTAATTCTCAATGGCCCCAACCACAAAATCAATATTGGTGTTCTGCATTTCCATCCAGGCAAAATCGCTGGGCTGGTAATCATCTGTTATAAGTGCTTTTGCACGGAGCTCAAGGTATTTTTTCAGGCCCGGGTCTTCAGCCAGTTCTGCAGCTTTGAGTAAAAGATCTGAGGCCTTTTGGAGTTCTTTTGCGTAAGCCTCATGGTACCACACTGACCTGAGAGACCCGTTTTCATCCCTGCGGATCAAGGTGTACAGGCTTGTTTTGTTGGGGTCGTCAAAGGCTTCAAATTCTTCCTTTGTCATGTCGGCCGGGTAGAAATTTGCACCTTTAGGCTTTTCCCCGATTCCGGCAATGAAAGGTTCATTATTATTAAGTCTGTCCCACGGACCATAATTTATCATTGCAAACTGCCGGGTGCTTTCGTCCTCAATACGTTTTAGAAAATCATCCTTGCCCCCGATGGCCTGTTTCCAGAATAAACCGTCCATGATACGTGCCACGTCGAACATGATTCCCACGATCTTTACTTCGTTTTCAGAGAGGTGGGAGATATCCGCGCTTAGCTCGAATGGTGCGTAAATGCTGAGCCGCTCTGTTACGACATCACCGGAAGATGCCTTGAGTGCAATCTCAGCCGGAATAATCGTTTGATTGTCAGCCTTGTTTTCTTGCTGTTGCTGACAGGAAACAGCTACAAATGCCAGCGAAATGCTTGCGGTTAAAAGAAAGATCCTGGTTTTCATGCTATGGTTTTAATGGATTTTTAGGCTCACGAAATTAAGAATATTTATTCATAAGCAGATGAATTGCATAGCTATTTCGAAAAAGGATGGATGGTTTCCTGGCGAGAAAACTAGTTCAATGGAACCTTGATCTTGTCTGCTTCATTTATTCCGTTAACGACTTCTATATTAATCCCGTCGGAGAGCCCGAGTTCAATGGTCTTTCTCACAAACACCTGGGGTTCGGTTTCCACTTCAACAAAGGCCGTATCTCCCTCGAACTGCACAACGCTTTCCGGAACGGCCAGAACGCTGTCGACCCTGGCCAGGACAATATCGGCATTTGCGCTGTAGCCCGCCCTGATAAATTGATTGCTTTTCAGCACAACGTCGGCCTTGATCTCAAATTGGATGGCGCCGTTCTCTTCCACCCCTTTCGGAGAAATGTGCTCAAGAACAGCCTCGAAGCGTATATCCTCGATCGCACCGATCTGCAGAATAAGCGGCATGCCTTCGCTGATCTTGCCCACTTCGGTCTCATCGATCTTTCCTTCAAATATCATCTCGTTCATGTCTGCAATTGTAGCGATGGTCGTTCCGGCATTGAATGTGTTGCTTTCGATGACTGAATTCCCCTGTTCCACGGGAACATCAAGGACCATGCCTGCGATAGTGGATCGTACCAGGGTGTTGGTGGCTTTCCCCGCAGCCTTGGTCTGCCCCTCCTGGATCAGCTCAAGGTTACTCCTGGCCGAGCTGAGCTCTTCCCTGGCATTGCTGTATTCCAGCTCATATTGTTCATACTCTGCTGCCGGGATCACTCCGTCTTCATAAAGTTCCTTTTGCCTTTCGAATTTGCGTTTGGCGTTTTCAAGTGAGATCTCTGCCCTGTTCAGCCTGGATTCGGCATTGTTCAGACTAACCATATTGGGGATGATCTTGATCCTGGCAATCACGTCACCCTCTTCAACACGCTGCCCGGGTTCGACAAAGATCTCTTCGATAATACCGGAAACCTTTGGGGTAATATCGATCTCCTTCCTCGGGTTTACAGATCCTGTAGCCACGGTCTTTTTAATAATACTTGGTGCAACAAAAGCATTTGTCGTTTCAAAAATCACGGGTGTTTCTTTTGACTTGCCATAGAGGTAATAGATGGTAAAGCCAAAAATACCAAGCACGATCACAATGATCATAATTCTAAAAAAGGCTTTCATTTTTTTCATTATTAAGTGTTATGTTTATTCATCTCTAAGGGCATCGATCGGCTTCATGCTAACGGCCCTGTAAGCCGGTATCACGCCGGCCAGTATACCTGCCACCACCAGTACTTCAAGCGCCTGTATAGCCACACTGAAATTCACTTCCGGGTTGGCAAACATATCGCTTTCTGCCCCTGTGCTTACCAGCATGTAATTGACCCCTTCAACGATACCAACTCCCAGCACAAGGCCCACGTAGCCTGCCAGGGTTGTAAGTATTACAGATTCCAGGATCACCTGCGAGATCACCATCCAGGGTGTAGCCCCGATGGCCCGCTGTATCCCTATTTCTTTTGTTCTTTCCTTTACAATGATGAGCATAATATTGCTGACACCGATCACACCGGCCAGCAATGTGCCGATACCAACGATCCAGATCAGTCCCCGAATTCCGGCAAACAGGCTGGTCATCTTGTTAAATTCATTTTCCAGGTTAAAGGAACCTACTGCCCTGGCATCGTCAGGGTGTATAGTATGTCGCTGGCGCAGAAGGGCTTTAGCTTTTTCTTCCACAACCGATACAGGTATTTCTTCCTGAGAGGTAATGGAGTACCAGCCTACAATATCTCCGTAGTTATAAGTGCGCTGCAAAGTGGTGAAGGGCAGGTAGACGACCTGGTCCTCATATTCACCACGGTGAGGCTTTGTTGATTTGAATACACCAACTACCTTGAAATACACGCCCTGTATCCTTAGATACTGCCCTATAGGGTTTTCGTCGGCGGCAAACATTTCGTTCCGTACACGTTCACCGATAACACAGACCTTCCTGTAGTTCTTAATGTCAAGGTCATTAATAAAACGGCCCTCCCGCATGCCAACGGGGTCGATCAGGTTATAGGCCGGATAATCACCCTGTATGGTAAAGGCTCCGGTTCTTTCACCGCGTACCACATTGTTGTTTCCGTCACCACTCCAGCCCCGTATCCTGGGTCCTATATGCTTGATCTCGGGTATGTTCTCAAGCAGGGCTTCGGTATCACCGTTCCTGAAATTATAATATCGCCCGCGATCAAATCCTTTATAGGGCATGGTTGTGCGCTGGGTCCACATGAAAACGCTGTTTGTAGCCATGTTACCCATGTCACGCCCAACAGCATTTTCAAGCCCCGACCCTGACCCCATCATGATCACGAGCATAAAAATGCCCCAGAAAACACCAAAGGCCGTAAAAAATGTCCTCACCTTGTTCTTTTTCAAGGTGTTGAAAATTTCCTGCCACCGGTCTGCATCAAATAGTTTCAATGTTCCTGTTTTAATTTATTCATCTCTTAAGGCTACCACGGGTTTTACCGAAGCTGCCTTGCGTGCGGGCACAAATCCTGCCAGGGCCCCGCAAAATACAAGCAGCAGGGTAGCGTAAATGGCTACCTGCATATTTACCTCAGGGTTGGCAAAATAGTCCGTTTCAGGCAGAACCCCGGATAACAGTTCCAGTAAGCCGACACCCAGCACCAGTCCAATATAACCGGCAAAGGCCGTGATCAATATCGATTCCTGCAATATCAGGCTGATGATCGACCATGGCGTGGCCCCCATCGACTTCCTTATGCCGATTTCTTTCGTTCGTTCTTTCACAACAATCATCATGATATTGCTTACCCCGACAATACCGGCTATGATGGTTCCGATACCAATGATCCAGATAAACAGCCGGATATTGGCAAAAAGGTTCATAAAGCGTTTATAGTTCTCTATGCTGTTATACACAAACAAAGCCCTGGGATCGCTTGGGTCGAACTTCATCTTTTCTGATAGGTCCTGACGGATATTTTCAATTACTTCAAGACTTTCTTCCACACTGGCATCACCGAGATTGAGCAGTATGCTCCGTACCTCGTTTCCCATGTTGAATACGCGTTGTGCTGTTGATAACGGTATGTAAACGCGTGTGAGATCACGATCACCGCCCGGATCATCAAAGGTACCGATCACCTTGAAGGGTATACCGCTTACACGAATGTATTTTCCGAGCGGGTCCTCGCCCTTGAACAGTGCCTCTTCCACCAGTCGCCCGAGTACAACCACCTTGCGATAATCATTCTCATCGATATTGTTTAGGTATCGTCCCCTGAGCATAATAAGCGACTCAACGTGCTTATAATCAGGGCTTACAGCAAAAATATCAAAGGTCCCGTATTCGTTGTTATACGATAGTACGTTATTTGCCCATACCCTTGTGCGCCCTGAACTTTTATCAACACCATCAAGTGCTCCGAGTTGTGACTTTTCTTCATTGGTGAAGCGGAGATGGCGTCCCGGCTTCATACCCTTATAGGGCATGCTTGTTATGCCGGCATTGATGGAAAGATAGTTGACCGCATCTCCGGTGAATTGCCGTTTCACGCCGTTCTCAAGGCCATAACCGGAACCCAGTAAGATGATCAGCATAAAGATCCCCCATGCCACACTGAAACCCGTTAATACAGTTCTCAACTTGTTCTTGCGAATCGTGCTGAAGATCTCCTGCCATTTATCAATATCAAACATGGTGGGTAATGTTATGCTGTTTGGAGGATTTTTGGCTTTGCAGGCGCAGAATGAAATCCGTTCCTGATATTTTTTTCAATAAAGCCGTCTTTCAGGCGAATGATGCGATCTGTTTTGCGCGAAATGTCATTCTCATGCGTTACAATGATCACGGTGATGCCCGAATGATTGATCTCCTTGAACAATTCCATTACCTCCATTGAGGTTGTGGAGTCGAGCGCTCCCGTAGGCTCATCTGCCAGGATCACCTTTGGTTTTGATATCAGCGCCCGGGCAATGGCTATGCGTTGCTTCTGCCCCCCGGAAAGTTCATTGGGCAGGTGTTCAGCCCATTCTTCCAGTCCCATTTTTTCAAGGAATTCCATGGCCATCCGGTTCCGCTTCTTCCTTCCTATTCCCTGATAGTAAAGAGGAAGGGCTACATTTTCCTTTGCATTTTTAAAAGAAACAAGATTAAACGACTGAAATACAAAACCGATTGTTTGATTTCGCAGTCGTGCTGCCTTTCGCTCATTCAGATCACGCATTTTTGCGGTGCTGTAGTTTTTAATATGATCGTGATCCAGCTTCAGCTCACCTTCATCGTAGGTATCGAGCAAACCAATAATATTTAAGAGCGTTGATTTGCCACTTCCCGAGGAACCCATAATGGAAACGAGTTCACCCGTTTCGATGGTCAGGTCAATGCCTTTCAGAACATGCAATTTGTTCTGCCCGATTTCATAGGATTTATGCAAATTTTTGAGGGTTATCATAGTTTTGTGGGGTCTTTTGGGGTTTTTAATGAACTAAAAACGTGCCACTGTTGTAATATGCAGTATAACAGCAATATACAATCAGGGTTAATTTGGTTAAAAGGGTAAAATGTGTCCGTTTTAGACTATGGATGTTCACAAGCGTACAGGAGTTTTCCGGCTGAATAACCAGGCCTTATTCAAAGCAGATAGTTTCCTTTTACGTTAACGAGGGTAGTGTGTTTGTCGAAGTAATCGTATACAACTATTGGTCCGGGATAAGCATCGCACTATTTCTTTTCTTTTTCGCTTTTCCGGACAAAAACCGTATAAGCGAAAAGAACCGGGGGCTTATAAGACATCAACAGCTTATCTATATGACAAAAAACCGGCCCATTGCAGGCCGGTCCTTTGTTATGGCTGTTACTCTTTTTCTTTTTCTTTGTCCTTGGCCAGCGTGTATTTTATGGGCATGTTATACTGTACCCTTACGGGTTTGCCTCTTTGCTTTCCAGGTTCCCATTTAGGCATTTCCTTGATGACCCTGACGGCTTCCTTATCAAGGCTTTCATGAACGCCGCGCAACACTTTGACATGTGATACGGAGCCATCCTTTTCAATTACGTATGTTACGTATACCGTTCCCTCAATACCTTCTTTCTTGGCATCCTCCGGATACTTGATGTTATTCCCGAGATAAGTATACAAGGCTTCCTTTCCTCCCTTAAACTTGGGCATCACTTCCACTACTGTGAATACCGGTTCTTCGTCCTGGTATTCAACCATATGGATCACTTTTGGCTTTTCGTTTTTCACATCAGCCTTATTCGCCGCAACATCCTCCTGCGGCACTGAAGGCGGTGGGGGTGCTTCTTTTAGCTTTTCCTGTGCAATCATGTCGGGGCTGAAAGATATCAGTACCAGCATGGATAGCGCCAGGGGAAGGGCAAAGATCAATTTAGCCCTTGCCATTTGATTTGTTCTCTTTTTGGTCATCATAATGAACCTCCTTTTTATTAATGATTTACTGAAATTGTTGGTCAGGTCGTTGACCTGGATACCTGTGCTTTGCTCAAAAAGCAAGGCACTGTAGATTCTGGCATCTACCCCACTGTGCAATACGCCCTCATCGGCAAGATATTCATGCACGGTTTTTACGGCATGACGATAAAACCAGATGAAGGGATTAAACCATAAGAATATGGTGATGATCTCCAGTACCAGCAAATCCAGGCTGTGCCATTGCCTGATATGCACCCGCTCATGTGCTATGATCTTCTGGTATTCAGGAGTTTCAATATCTTTCTGGTTCAGGAAAACCAGGTTGAAGAATGAAAACGGTGAATATGTCTTGTTGGTGAATACGATCCGCAACCCCTGCTTTCTGCTGACCCCGAATTTCCTGACCAGCATAAATAGCTGGAAGAGTTGATATATGAACCGGAGTGTGAAAATACAAACCCCGGTTAAATATATGCTTAAGCCTATTGTATAAAGGTTAGCATTGGCCTCCACTGATTGCTGTATGCCTTCCGGTGTTATGATGATGGGATCAAGGATGACTAGCAATACGTGCTCCCTTGCAGGAAGCAATGTACTAAAGTCAATAAACGGTATCAATGCTGATGCCAGAAGGCTGATCATTAAATAGAATCGATTGGTTTTGAAAAACGTGTCTTTCCTGAGAAAAACATAATATACCATGTACATCACTGATATTGCAAGCGAGGACTGGATCAATATGTTAAGCAGGTTATTCATCATTCTCTATTTTTTTTCGGATGATCTCCTCGGCCATAGCTTGTTTCAGTTCCTCAAGTTCCCGTATATCAAGGTTGTTGTCGCGTGTGAAAAAAGAGACCATTTCCCTGTAAGAATTTCCGAAGTAATTTTTCATGAAGTGTCCGAAATAGGTCTTCGTATAATCCTTTTTCGAGATAAGGGGAAAATATTCATGAGCCTTTCCGTAGGCCGTATGATCAACAAATCCTTTTTTCTCCAGGATACGTACGATAGTTGACACGGTATTGTATGCCGGTTTTGGTGCAGGAAGAAGATCAAGAATGTCATTTATGAATGCCTTGTTGAGCTTCCACAGGATCTGCATGATCTGCTCTTCAGCCTTGGTTAGTTCCTTCATAATTTCTTTGCCTGTTTTATAAACTAATTTCTTAGTTACGCATTGGAAAAAAAATACTCCGCAGCGTAAATAATCTTCAGATATCGTGCCAAACATACAACTAAATAATTAGTTATGCAACTAAAAACACAGTTTATGCTTAAATTGTTGTTAAATTGTATAAAATTTATACACAAAAAAAATTCTTATACCTAAGAACTTAGTTCTCTTGAGCGAAACCATAGCGTGCTATATTAAATAGTACGAAAGAAAGATATGCGTGAATAATTTTCTACATTTACAGTGTGCATGTACAATAAGAGGAGGATGGGAAAGCGTTTACCCTGGAATAGCAATGCTGTTTTTAAAAATGAATAGTTATACAAAAAGGAAAAGATGGAGCTGGGTACTGTTTGCTTCTGCGGTGATTATCGTTACCGGCTTCTTATGGTATTCAAATGTTCTGGTTAACAAAATAGCACGATCCGAACGAAACAATGTACGTATCTGGGCCGATGCGATACAGCGGAAAGCGAACCTGGTTGCATATACCGACAATTTTTTTGAACAGATCCGTGAGGTGGAGCGCAACAGGGTTGAAATACTTGCACTTGCATGGAAGAACATGAACAGCGAAATTGATTCAGAAGTGCTGGATATATATTATAAGATCATTACCGGCAATGAAAGCATCCCGGTGATCATGACCAAAGAAAATGATAGCATCATCCATGCACGACATGTCGATGAACGCATCGACAGCGTTGACATTCTGAGTGGCGATTTGAAAAGGGAGTTTTCAGTGTATGATCCCATCAAGATAGAATATCTTCCGGGTGAGTTCCAGATATTGTATTATAAAGAGTCAAATATCTTCACAGAATTAAGACAGGTTCTCAATGATCTGAACCAGAGTTTTTTATCAGAGGTTGTCGAAAATGCCGTGGCCGTGCCGGTTATCATTACCGACAGTACGCGCAAGAATATCATTTTAAGCGGAAACCTGGAAGGAAGCGATCCTTCTGATTCTTTATTCCTGGCACAAACACTTTCTGCGATGGCGTCCGAAAACAAGCCGATCGAGATCGTCTTGACAGGCAATGTAAAACGTTATATTTTTTATAAGAGCTCGTCGCTACAGATCCAACTTCGAATTTACCCGTATGTTATGTTCGGTGTAATCGGCGTTTTCCTGCTGATCGCATATCTGCTGTTCAGTTCATCACGCCGTTCAGAGCAGGACCGCGTTTGGGTGGGAATGTCGAAAGAAACTGCTCACCAGCTCGGAACTCCGCTGTCTTCAATGATCGCATGGCTTGAGCTTTTAAAGCTCAAGGGCATGGAAGATGAAGCGCTTGACGAGATCAAAAAAGATATCGACCGGCTTGAGAATATCACCGATCGTTTTTCTAAGATAGGCTCCCCCCCCAGCCTGGATCCGGTGAATATTGTTGACGTAGTTTACAATTCGACGGAATATATCAAAACACGTACTTCGAAAAAGATTGAATACGACATCAGGATTCCCGGCGATAGACCGATCATTGTATCCGTAAATGCCCACCTGTTCAGCTGGGTGATAGAGAACCTGATCAAAAATGCGATTGATGCTATGTCGGGACAGGGAAGGGTAACCATCTCCCTGTATGAAGAAAAAACCCATGTGATCATTGATGTGAGCGACACCGGGAAAGGCATTCCCAAATCACACTTTAAGGCTGTATTCAATCCGGGATTCACGAGCAAGAAACGTGGCTGGGGACTGGGCTTATCCCTTTCAAGGAGGATCATTCGCGACTATCACCGGGGAAAAATATACGTAAGGCATTCTTATCCAAACAGGGATACCACTTTCAGGATCATTCTCAGGAAGGAATCTTAGAAGGGGAAATCCTCTTCCTCATCAGGCTGTTCAAGGGGTTTGACCTCTGGTTTATCTGCAGTAAGGTGAACCGGGTTTCCTTCAACATAAATGGATTTGGGATCGGTAGGGCAGGCATATTCGCAGGCTCCGCAACCCACACATATGTCCTGATCAACAACAGGGAGGAAAAGGGTTTTCCTGTAGGGGCGCATGTTTACTGCTTTTGTCGGGCAGTGCTCTGAACATGCACCGCAATCAGTACCCTCAGTATGGACGATGCAGTTTTCTTTTACGAAAACGACCTTCCCAAGCTGTAACACATGTTTTTCTTCGATGACAAGAGGGGTAAGAGCACCGGTGGGGCATACTTCGGTACAGATAACACAATCGAAGTTACAATAACTTGCCATATAGTCCATTCTTGGTTGCATAAACCCGGCCAGGCCATATTCCAGCAGGGAAGGCTTAATAACATGTGAAGGGCATGCACTTACGCACAGGTGACAGGCTGTACATGCTCCCATAAATTCATCGTGTGATCTGGAGCCGGGAGGTGAAACCGGAAACTCACGGTCAATGGGTTTCGGTGATGATCCCAGCCCATGACGTCCTCTTTTCTGGGCTGAAAGCGGAAGTGCAACAAGGCTTGCTGCAGCGAGGAGGCTGCCGGTTAACAATGATCTTCTTCCCGGATCAAAACTGATTTCACCTGAACCCTTTTTCTTCCTCCCGGGCCCATATAAAACACCATTTGAAGGACATGAAGTCAGACAATTAAAACAGGCAACACATCGCGTAAAATCAACCTCCCGCTTTTTAATATCAATGCAACCTGCCTTACACACGTTTGAGCATGACCCGCAGGATGTACAGAGGGTTTTTTCAAGGCTGATGCGAAACCATGAAAAACGTGAAAACAAGCCCAGAAGGGTACCAAGCGGGCAAAGGCTGTTGCAAAACAGCCTGCCGTAACGGACAGACAATACAAAGACAAGAAGAAATATGAATAAGGAGAAACCCACAGCCGCCCAATGTGTTACACCGGGTTCGACCCGGTACAGCGTATAAACATCCATGGTTTCAAGCCCGAGGGCTCCGAGATTGTTCAGCAGCAGGTAAACAGGCCTGAACAGGTTTGCTGCGATCCTTCCATAATTGCTGTATGGATCCATTAGCAGGAGAGGAGTCACGTAGCCGAACAAAAAGAAACCGGCAACAATAGCAAGGATGCCATATTTCAGCCATTTCAGGTCTTTTTGCTTCTTAAAACGCTTTCTTCTGCGAAATTTTACGCTGGCCCATATGATTATGTCCTGAAGCGTACCAAGCGGGCATATGCTGGAGCAATATATCCTGCCAAATAAAAGTGTCAGCAACAATATGAACAAAAAGCCGGCAGTAGCCAGGCCGGCCAGTTCAAGAAAGTAGATCATTGAGGGTACAAATTGCAGGTACAAAATGCCCTGAATGAGTTTTCCTGACAACGTATTGGTAAAATCAATGAAAATAAAAGTGATCAGCAGGAAAAATATCAGAGAAACAACTACCCTGGCCGGTTTCAGGAAGCCATATCCCATGCATTACATCTTTATCCTGTTGATATTCAGCATAGAAAGATCCATCGTACCAATTCCCATCTCATCTGCTATGGCGATATAAGGGATATCTTCCGGCTCAAGGCCGAAGATCTTTGCAGCAGCAGCATCTGCGGCAACGATATCGGTAGAAATAATCAGGGAATTTGACATGATGACATCTTCGACGGATACGCCACGGGGCCCGTTGCGTTTCATTACGCGATAGGCATCCACCACGTTCAGGTCGGGTCTTCTGAATAGCGTATAATCTGCAATACACTGGTGCAGGTCGTTCTGATGCCACCAGCGGCGGTCCCACACAACACCCATGAGGTTTTTCATGGCTATGGTAAGCTTTGCGGAGCTGTGACTCTTCAGTACCGGCACATTGATGAAAACATCAGAATCGAGGATAAGTTCGTGTACCTTGGTCTTTGTGAGGCTTTTACCACCGGGGATCTCAACATCGCGGTAATAGCTCTCGCTGTTCCCGGGTATGAGATTGCCGCCTGCATCTTTAACTGCCTGTTCGATCCCACTGTTGGCGTAACACTTTTTCCATTCATCGCAGGTATTGTCAAAAACACTTACTGAACTTGCCCCGGCTTCGTAGCAGCGCTCTATGATCCTGGCGATCAATTCTGGGTTTGTGTTGGCTGCTCTTTCAGGCACTGCATCCCAGCCGATATTTGGTTTCACCACTACGGTTTGACCTTCCTTAATGAATTTCGACATGCCGCCAATCGACTCTATGCCCTTATCAAACATGCTGGCAGGATCATCTCCTTTCACGGCAACAAGATCGAATTCTCCATCCTGCGGGGCTGCCGGATTTCCCATAACACGCGAAAAACCACCCAGGGTTAAACCTGATCCCGCAAGAACGCCTGCTCCCAGGCCCTTAACTAAAAAATCTCTTCTTTTCATGACAATATATTTGAAAATCCGGATAAAAGTAATTTAAAATTTATTTCCTGCCAAGCCTCATCCTGCTGTTTGTGGAAATGAGATAACTTTACCTGTTGTTTTTGATATGGCCGGTATTTATATTCATATTCCTTTTTGTAAAACGAAATGCCATTATTGTAATTTCTTTTCGCTGGCATCCCGGAAGCATATTACTGATTTTACCGATATCCTGATAAAGGAAATCGGCTTACAAGAAAACTATCTTGGCGATGAGATCATCAATACAGTTTATTTCGGGGGGGGGACGCCTTCCCTGCTGGATATTTCTGACCTGAACAGGATCTTTGACAGCATATACGCGCATTTTACGCTGTCAGAAGATGCTGAAATTACCCTGGAGGCAAACCCCGATGACGTAAGCCCGGAATGGGTCTCAGGTATCCATACAAGCCCGGTAAACCGCATCAGCCTTGGGGTTCAGTCCTTTTTTGATGAGCAGCTCGAATACCTCAACCGCACCCATAGCGCAGCAGATGCCGAACGGGCTATCAGAGATCTGCAAAACGGTGGATTTGAAAACATGACCATAGACCTGATCTACGGTATTCCCGGACTGGATGACGGCAAATGGGAAAGAACACTGGAAAAATTCCTCAGTTTTAGATTGCCGCACATGTCGGCTTATGCGCTTACTGTTGAAGAGAAGACCGCCCTGTATACCCTGATAGGGAAAGGCAGGATTGCCGGCCCCGACGAAGCTGCGGCAATCAGCCATTTCCGCTTATTGATGGAAATGACACAGGAAAACCAATATATACACTACGAAATATCGAATTTCGCCCTGGAAGGACGCTATTCAAGGCATAACAGTATTTACTGGACGGGGGGCCACTACCTCGGGCTCGGTCCCTCGGCACACTCTTATAACGGGACATCAAGACGATGGAACAAGTCATCCATGAAAGACTGGCTCAGGCTTGAGGATCACTATGACGAATCTTTTGAAGAAGAGGTCCTGACAACAGAAGAGCGCTATAATGAGTATGTCATGACCTCCCTCAGAACCATGTGGGGTTGTGATTTGGCAATCGTGCGACAGGAGTTTGGTCAGGAATATGTCGGAAAATTGCTCAGCGGGGCTGATCGGTATATTCAGGACAATTCTTTGATTTTTAAAGGTAGCAGGCTGTTTCTTACCAATAAGGGCAAACTATTTGCCGACGGCATTGCATCCGAGCTGTTTGCCTAATCACAAGAAAATTTCATATATACGGGATGATGGTCGGAATCAGCAAAACCACTATATAGGGTTTTGATATCCAGAATATTAATATTAGGCGAGCAGACAAAAAAATCGATCAGCGTGGTCGGGGTCAGGCCATTTGCATAGGCGGATGAGACATCACGGTTTGTGGGATATGCTGGATCAAAGATCACTTTCCAGCTGCGGTCCGGCCCTTCAACCTGACGAATGCCGGTAATACTGAACGAAATATCACCGCTAAGAAAAGTACCCTTATCAAAGCCCGATGGATTTAAGTTCCAGTCGCCCCCGGCAATAACGTAAAATCCTGCCATGTAGGCTTTTTTCATTTCAGAATATAGCTGCTCAAGCTGTTTATCGCGGAGGCTTCCGTCGTCGAAGGCCGAATTATGGGTATTGAATACGTAAAGTTTACCTGAAGGAACAATATCCAATACGGAAACAGTATAGCACCTGTCGGGCATAAACAGGCCCAGGGGCCAGGATTGATTGCCCTCGTATGCATTCCATGAGGATTCGACCACCTTTCGGTTGCTAAAGAATGATAATCCTGAGGCTACGCTGCCCATAGGGCCAAATACTGGCAGCGGGACGTAAGCAACATCATAATTTTTGACGAAATACCCGGCATGGGACGAAAGCGCATTGCCGATAAGCAGGTGCTGGTTGCTCTTGTACGATCGTTTTGAGTTGATATCAACCTCCTGAAGCAAGACAAGGTTGACGGTATCAAATGCACTGATCTGTTCAAGGATATGTTCCTGGTAAAGCATAAAATCTTCTTTCCGCGGCCGGGCCATCCTGCCGCCCTCGTAAAAGAAATCTGATGCACTGCCCAGGCCCGCATACCCTATATTCCAGGTAATTACGGAAAGTGTGTCGCCGGCCAGGACATACGCCATGTTGTCGAAATCGTTGGTGTTCAACGCTCCTCCTTCCGGCCTGTAATCCAAAGCCGTGTTAATTGCCAGTACACCAATGATGTACAGCAGTATACCTGCAATTAAAAGGAAAAATATGCTTATCAGCTTTCTGCTTTGCTTTTTCATACTGAGGTTTTGCTGTATAAAAATACCCAATAATTTCTTACTTTTATGGCGTTTAACCAACCAGGAGCATGCATGGCCATTCTCGGTACGATTATTAAGCGAGCATATGAACTGAGGAGTATCCCCATTGAGATCAGGAGGAAAAAAGACTGCAACAAGGCTCAGCTTAAAGTATTACGAAAGCTGATAACCAAAGCACAGAATACTGCTTTCGGTGAACATTATAATTTCCAGAAAATACTCGGGAAACAGGATATCGTTAAGGCGTTTCAGGAATCGGTCCCAACGTTCGATTACAATTCCATGTTCAGGAAATGGTGGTACAGGGCCATAAACGGAGAAGGCTTTGTGAGCTGGCCGGGCCGCGTGAAGTATTTTGCCCTCACATCGGGCACATCGGAATCATCGAGTAAGCAAATTCCTGTTACAGGGGATATGATACGGGCTATCAGGAGGGTAAGCATCAGGCAGCTGGTGTCAACAACCCGCTATGATTTTCCTATCGAATTTTATGAAAAGGGCATACTCATGATAGGCGGAAGCACCCACCTGAATTACAATGGGACATATTATGAAGGTGATCTTTCAGGTATATCGGCAGGCAACATCCCATTCTGGTTCCAGCATTTTTATAAGCCCGGGAAACGCATTTCCCGTGAACGCGACTGGGAAACAAAGCTGGATGAGATCGTTAAATCGGCTCCCGGCTGGGATATCGGGATCATCGTGGGCGTTCCAGCCTGGATTCAGATCATATTGGAGCGCATTATTGAATATCATAAGGTAAATACCATCCACGACATCTGGCCCAACCTGGCCGTATATGTCCATAGTGGTGTTTCCTTCGAACCCTATGTAAAGAGTTTTGAAAAACTGTTTGGGAAAAAAGTGATCTTCAATGAGTCCTACCTTGCTTCCGAGGGTTATATTGCCTATCAGAACAAACTGGATAAGCGTGTAATGCAACTGGTTGTCGACAATGGCCTGTTTTATGAGTTTGTTCCTTTCAACGACGAGAATTTTGACGCCGAGGGCAACATGAAAGAAAATCCCGTTGCAAAGACCCTTAATGAAGTTGTTGAGGGTGAGGAATATGCCCTCTTGCTGTCGAACTGCGCCGGGGCCTGGCGATATCTTATAGGCGACACGATTAAATTTGTTTCCAGGGAAAACTGTGAGATCGTGATCACCGGCCGCACGAAACACTTTCTGAGCCTGTGTGGTGAGCATCTGTCGCAGGAAAATATGAATATGGCAGCCAAAATGCTACAGGATGAATATAACATTGAAATACGGGAATTCACCGTTGCCGGATTCAGGTATGGGGGCATGTTTGCCCACAAATGGTACCTGGGGACCGAAGATGAGCTCGACCCCAAATTTGCAGCAAAAAAGATTGATGAATATCTTAAAGTACTGAATGATGATTACAGGGTAGAGCGTATTGCTGCCGTCACCGATGTCTTTCTGGAAGTTTTACCGCCCAGTGCATTTTCAAACTGGATGAAGATACATGGTAAGGAAGGCGGTGCGAATAAATTCCCGAGGGTTCTGAAGGGTGAGAAATATGAGCAATGGGAGAAATACCTAAACGAATTTAAAAGTAAATCATAGATGATTGCTCCGATTTGGGAAGGATTGATCCTTGGATTGACGCTGGCGTTTTTGTTCGGCTTCGGACCGGCTCTTTTTGCCCTGATACAAACCAGCATACACCGGGGCCTGTGGTCGGGATTTCAGCTTGCGTTTGGCATCTTCCTAAGTGATGTTACCCTGGTTACACTCTGTTTGCTCGGTGCTTTACAGATTATCAACGAAACACCCGAAAATCAACTTGTTTTCGGTATACTCACGGGTATCATCCTCATTGTTTTCGGTATCGTGAGCTTTACGCGCAAGGTGGAAATATCCGAGAACAGCGACAATGATGATATCAAGACCCCGAGCCCGCTAACATTCATACTGAAAGGCTTTTTCCTGAATATTACCAATCCCTTTGTATGGCTATTCTGGATCCTCTGGGTAACTACGATCACCTCGAATTATAAAGGCGAACCCAGGGCCGTTATTGCCCTGTTTTCCACAACACTGCTCGTTATTCTCGCCACGGACATGCTGAAGTGTTTCGGAGCTTACAAGATCAAACAGTATGTTACTCCAAAGTTTATTCAGTGGATAAACTGGATAGCAGGGGTCGGACTGTGTGTATTTGGCATATTTTTACTTATCAGGGCATTTATTCAATTTTATTAACCCTAAACCACTTTTCCAATGAAAACAAATATTACCAGAAACTGGTGGGTATTGCTTGTTAATGGATTGCTTGCAATACTTTTCGGGGGACTTTCGCTTTTTGCAACGGAAGCCCTTATGTTAAGCATTTCAATGTATTTCGGACTTTTAATACTCATCGGCGGGATATTGCTGCTTTTCGGTGCCTGGGACAAGCAACGGAAACAAAGAGGCTATTCCATGATGCTCACTGAAGGGATTATATCGATTGTACTCGGGATCCTGATCATGATATTTCCGGGCCAGACATTGAAACTCTTTTTTATTTTCATAGGGATCTGGGCCCTTTTGCTGGGCTTATTCAAGATCTATGTTGGGATACTGCTGAAGGGAATGGACAGCTACAGAAATATATTCATCCTGGGAGGTATCGTGCTATTTGTAATAGGATTGGTGATGCTCCTTGATCCGGCCTATATTGCCGGCTTAATCCTGCAGGTGATCGGTGTGATATTTGTTATTATCGGCATGATGCTGGTGTATTTTTCTTTTATCGTAAAGGGAGCCGGCAAGGATACAGAATCTTAAGGCAAGGATACAGAATCTTAAAATAAACAAAACACAAGATGGAAAAACAATCTTTCAAAAACTGGTGGACATATACCGCAAAAGGGGTATTTGCTCTTGCTTTCGGACTGGTCGAATTGTTCATACCGAACGCCTCTGCCGATTGGCTGGTTCAGCTATTCGGTGGTTTCATCATACTGAGCGGACTCTTTTTGCTGGCCGGTTCTTTATCGAATGTAAAGCATCATAAAAAATGGGGATTGTGGTTTTTTGAAGCCCTGGCCGATCTGGCAATGGGTGTCCTGATCATCATTTATCATCATTCGAGGGCTGACCTGGACCTGTTCATCATTTTTGTGGCCATCTGGGCTATCAGCGTCGGATTTACCCAGCTGTTCGCCTCCATGAGCGCAAATCAAGGCGTAAAGACCCGCGGATTACTGTTTTTGAATGCAATGATCGTGATAGGCGCAAGCTTTGTGTTGTTTTTCAATCCCTATGAAACAGCCGAACAAACATTGAATATGATTGGTACGTTTGCAATTGTGTTCGGAGCGTTCATTACGATTTATTCATTTGGGCTTAAGGAAGGATAACAGGCCCGGAGAACAACTACTCTTCAAACTTGATGTCCTTGATGTTTAGTTGAATTGAGATTACGCCATTCCATTCATTTTCCTCAATGTGGTAGCAGGCGCTGAACTGTTTGCCATCACGGATATTTTCATAGTGATGCCCCTGCTGGAAAGCAATGGCTGAAAACGGAAAACCGGAAATATCGGGGTGTACCACCTCCAGCTTGAGATGGTTTTTCCCCACAACCCTGGCTTTTCCGGTATCAACAAGGCCGGCTGTCATAAAGAGTGGAGAAAGGTTTCCCGGACCGAAGGGAGCAAATTGTTTTAATATCCTGAAAAAACGCGAACTGATGTCACGAAGGATGATCTCAGAATCTATTTCGATTTCAGGAACAAGCTGCTCTCTTGTGATATGATCGCTTACGTATTTGCTGAAACATTCCTTGAACTTCTGGAAGCTTTCTTCCTTCAGCGATAAACCTGCTGCATATTTATGCCCACCGAAGTGTTCAAGATGATCACTGCAGGCATCCACGGCATCATAAATGTCGAAATCCTTTACCGAGCGGGCAGAGCCAGTTATCAGACCATTTGAATAGGTAAGCACAATGGTGGGCCTGTAATAGCTCTCGGTGAGCCTGGAGGCCACGATGCCGATTACGCCTTTATGCCATTCAGGGTTATAAACGACCGTGTAATTGGCCTCGCGAAGCTCATCGCTTTCCCTGATGATCCTAAGGGCATCGGTGGTCGCATTCAGGTCCAGGCTTTTGCGTTCATCGTTCAGGGTGTTTATTTTCCTGGCAATCTCCATGGCATTGCGATAGTCTTCTTCTACCAGTAGCCGCACCGAGTTCTTAGCACTTTCAATACGCCCGGCTGCATTGATACGGGGACCAACCATAAAGACAAGGTCGCTGATAGTCAATTCCTTATTGAATATATAATCCTTGTCGGCCTGGTTTGTACGTTTTATGTTTCCGGTCAGCAAAATGGCTTCAATACCTACCCTTGGTTCTTTATTGATAAGCTCCAGGCCATAAAGTGCCAGCACCCGGTTCTCCCCAATGATCGGAACGATATCCGAAGCAATGCTTACCACAACAAGGTCAAGCAGGGGGATCAGCTCTTCCTGGGGAATGTTGTTGCTGATGCAATAAGCCTGAACAAGCTTAAATCCCACGCCGCAGCCCGAGAGCTCCTTGAAAGGATAGGAACAGTCGCTCCTTTTTGCATCCAGCACCGCGCATGCCGGTGGAATTTCATCCCCGGGGCGATGATGGTCGCATATGATGAAATCAATATTGCGCTCACTGGCATAGCGGGTTTTTTCAATGGCCTTAATACCGCAATCAAGAATGATCATGAGCGAATAGCCATTCTCTTTTGCAAAATCTATCCCCTGGTATGAAATGCCGTATCCCTCGGTATCGCGATCGGGAATATAGAAATCTATGTTCTCATAAAAGCGCCTGAAAAAGGTATAGATCAGCGCCACGGCTGTTGTGCCATCTACGTCGTAATCGCCATAGACCAGGATCTTTTCCCCTTCTTCAAGCGCATTTTGTATACGCTCAATGGCTTTGTCCATGTCTTTCATCAGGAAAGGATCATGCAGGTCGGAAAGTTGTGGTCGAAAATATGACCGTGCCTGGTCGAAAGTCTGTATACCCCTTTGAACCAGAAGATTTGAAAGGTTAAGGTCGACGCTCAATTCTTCTGCCAGCTTTTGCACAAGCTGTTCGTCCCCCTGTTCTTTATATACCCACCTTTTTTCCATCATAATCTAGGATATGTAAAGATACACAATTAATCTGCCCGGCTTCCATTCAGCATTACAATAGTTGAAGACGGCTGGCATCCTGGCGCAAAAAGATAAACAGAAGGATGGTAAATGCCCAGAGCGAAGAACCGCCATAACTGATGAAGGGAAGAGGAATTCCGATCACGGGCAACAGACCAATGGTCATTCCGATATTCACGGTGAAATGAAAGAATATGATCGAGACCACGCCATACCCGTAGATCCGGCTGAAATTCGATCGCTGGCGCTCAGCCAGTTTGATCAATCGTAACAGCAAGGCCAGGAAAAGGGATATGAGCAGGATGCTTCCCAGGTAACCCCACTCTTCGCCTATGGTGCAGAATATGAAGTCGGTATCCTGTTCGGGAACAAAATCATATTTGGTCTGTGTTCCCTGAAGGAAGCCCTTGCCTGCCAGGCCCCCCGATCCTATGGCGATCTTTGACTGGTGCACATTGTAACCGGCACCTCTGAGGTCAAGTTCCTTACCGAGCAATACATTGATTCGCTTTTTCTGATGCGGCTCAAGTACATTCTCAAACGCATAATCGACCGAATAAACAAAGCCCGATGCGACCACAAGAATACTCACCAGAACGATAATATTCTTTGAGTTTCGCTTCATGAAATAGAAAAGCAATACTGCAATAAACACAAGGCCGGCCAGGATATACAGTTTATCGAACAAAAGGGTAAAAACAAACAAAGTGGCTAAAACCACCCCGATAAGGAGAATGTTACCGGTCAAGCCCTCGCGGAATAACACCAGGATGAAAACCACATAAACCAGTGCCGAACCTGTATCATTTTGCAAGAGAACGAGGGCAGCTGGAAGGAAAATAATGATGGATGCAATGATCTTGGTGCGTAATTTTGACAGGCTTACATTAAACGTGCTCAGGTACTTTGCCAGGGCCAGGGCCGTTGCGAATTTTGCAAATTCGGCAGGCTGTATCGCTATGCTGCCGAACTGGAACCAGGATCGGGAGCCGGCAATCTCTTTCCCGAAGGCAAGAACGGCCAGTAATGATAAAATGCTGATACCGTATACCAGGTATGAAAAGGTTATAAAAAAGGAAGCATCAATGACAACGATCACGAAAGCAATTCCAATAGCGGCAAAGATCCAGATCAACTGCTTGCCATAACGCTGGGAAAAATCGAAAATACTGCTGTGTTCTTCGTTATAAACAGCCGAATAGATGTTTATCCAGCCAATGAACATCAACAGCAAGAACAGGAGTACCGTCATCCAGTCAATATTGTGTAATATGCCTTTGCGTTCCCTCATTCTTTCGATATCAGGTTTCCGTTAATCATGCGTTCTTCCAGCCACGGGCGACTGGTCTTTTTATTCAGATATTTTTCAATCATCAATGTTGCGATCGGCGCTGCCCAGGTTGTTCCGAAGCCTGAGTTTTCGACGATCACGGACAAAGCGATCTTCGGATTGTCATACGGGGCAAAAGCAATGAACATGGAATGATCTTCGCCATGCGGATTTTCTACAGTACCGGTCTTTCCGCCAATCAGCAATGAATCAACCCTGAACCATCTGGCCGTACCGTACTCGCCCTCAAAAACATCGAGCATGGCATGGCGGATAAAATCAAAATGTTCTCCCGCTATGCTGGTTTGCTGCTGTTCGACAAAATCTTTATATGGATTATTCCGGTTCCCGATCGATTTGATTATATGCGGCTTACAATAAAACCCCCTGTTGGCAATTGTAGCAGCCATATTGGCCAGCTGAAGGGGTGTGATGAGGATCTCACCCTGTCCTATGGCAAGCGAACGTACTGTTAAAGCCCTCCAGTGCCCCGGGGAGTAAATATTGTCATAGTAGTTCTGAGAAGGAATATTTCCGCTTAATTCAAACGGGATATCCGTATTGAACCGCTTCCCGAACCCAAAACTGATCACGTGTTCCCTCCAATGTTTGAAACCTATCGAATCGTGGCCATATACCGGATTGGTTATCACGGAACGGAAAACATTCCAGAAATAAGGATTGCAACTGTGCTGTATGGCCGCATTCAGCCTGAGGGGCGTTTCGTGGTAGTGCGTGCACCGTATCGGCCTGCTTTCCGGTCCGTCGCAATAATATTGCGTATTCGGGAAGAGGACCCCCTCCTGCAAGCCCACCAGCGCATTAACCATTTTAAATGTGGATCCGGGAGGATAGGTTCCCATTATGGCCCTGTTCATCAGGGGTTTCAGGCTATCATTGTTCAGCCGCCGGTAATTCATGCTCCTCACCCTTCCAACAAGAAGATTCGGATCGTAGGCAGGTGCAGTAACCAGCGCAAGGATCTCCCCGCTTTCCGGTTCAATGGCCACGATGCTACCGATCTTGTTCTGCATGAGCAATTCGCCGTATTCCTGCAGTTCCGCATCTAATGAGACCTGCAGGTTCTGTCCACCTACGGCAGAAGTATCATATTGCCCGCCGGCAAAAGACCCCTTTTCCCTGTTGAAAACATCAACCATTACCACGCGAAGCCCCTTGGATCCCCTGAGAACCCCTTCGTATGATTTTTCCAGCCCACTCTTGCCGATATAATCCCCCTGAGTATAATATTCGTCCGTATTCAGATCCCTGTTGTTTACTTCACCAATATAACCCAGCAGGTGGGCAGCCACCGGGTATGGGTATTTTCTCAATGTTCGGGCCTGCACATAAAAACCGGGATATTTGTATAGCTTTTCTTCAAGAAAGGCATAATCTTCCCGCGAAATTTGCTCAAGGAATAAAGACGGCTTATGGTAAGAGTAATGTTTTGCTTTTTCAAGGCGGGCATTAAAATCATCGCGATCGAGTTTTAAAAGCCTGCAGAGTTCGATGGTGTCGAAAACCTGTAATTGACGCGGAACCACCATGAGATCGTAGGCAGCCTCATTGTAAACCAGCAGCTTGCCATTTCGATCATAGATCAGCCCACGTGCAGGGTATTCAGTAATATAGCGCAGTACATTGTTTTCAGCAGAAAGCTTATATTCATTGCTAAGCACCTGGAGCATGAACAGGCGAATGGAAAAGAGAATACCCACAAGCAGAATTACTGCGATGATGACATATTTACGGTTCTGATAATCGGTGGATATCATGGTGCATTTCTCCTTCTACAAAAGTAGGAGAAATTATTTTGTGCCGCTATGCCCAAAACCTCCCGCTCCGCGGTCAGTATCATTCAGTTCTTTTACGGGGATCCACTCCGCTTTTTCATGACGTGAAATGATCATCTGGGCAATACGTTCCCCGTCCTCAACCAGGAAATCCTCATCGGATAGGTTTATGAGGATGACCTTGATCTCGCCCCTGTAGTCGGCATCGACCGTTCCCGGAGCATTAACCAGGCTGATGCCCTTTTTAATTGCAAGGCCGCTTCGTGGTCTGATCTGCGCCTCATATCCTTCAGGCAGCTCGATAAATAAACCTGTGGGAATGAGCGTCCGCTCCAGGGATCTCAGCAACACCGGCCTGTCGAGATTGGCACGCAGGTCCATGCCGGCCGAAAAGGCTGTTTCATAGGATGGAAGAGGGTGTCGGGATGTGTTGACGATCTTGATCTTCATAAATTGCTATATTTTACGTTAATCCGGCCTGGTGAATTCTTCATGGTATTTTCGGCGCTCCATCAGTATTGCGAACAGAAGGAAAACAAGGATAAATACAAAATGAATGCTGTATTTGATCATGCCTTCCTCCAGGGATAAATAACGGGCGATAAAATATATTCCCAGGCCAATGAAAAAATAAAGGAAAATATTCCGCAGGTCATACAAAACCTTGTAATGCTTCCTGCCCCAGAAAAAAGAAATTACTACCATGGTGAAGTAGCAGGAAAGGTGGGCCCATGCGGCTCCCTCATAACCATAATCCGGTACAAGCAGTATGTTCAGTACAACGGTGATCACAGCTCCTGTAAATGCAATAATGGCACCGTAGATGGTTTTATCGGTCAGTTTGTACCAGACCGAAAGATTATAGAAAATACCAAGCAATAAGTTAGCCATCAGTATTATCGGTACGATCATCAGCCCTGACCTGAAATCGGGCCCGATGAAATATTTGAAAATATCAATGAACAATGCCACGACAAGAAATATCAGCATACAAAAGATGATAAAATATTTCATTACGAATGCATACAGGCGTTTTGCATTCTCCTCCCTTGCATGTGAAAAAAAGAAGGGTTCTGCCGCATAGCGGAACATTTGGATGAAAAGCGTCATCAGTACTGCAAGTCGATAATTGGCACCATAAATACCAAGTTGCCCCAGCACATAAGTGCCTTTATCGGTTACGCCCTCAGGTACGCTGATCAGGAATTTGAATAAGACCTTATCCGATACTTCGTTGATCATGCCGAAAAGCCCCACGAGCAGGAGGGGAAATCCATATGCCAGCATCTTTTTTAAGAGCCGGCCGTCAAATTTGATCCTGATCCTGAAAATATCAGGCAGCAACAACAGCAGTGTAAGCACAGATGCGATCAGGTTTGATATAAATGCGTAGCCCACCCCAATATCGGCGTTGTAGATGGTGTTCAGGGCCGAATCGGGGTTGTGGTCAAGGAACCAGGGGCAGAACAGGAGAAAGAAGAAATTGAATAAGATATTCGTAGATACATTGAAAACCTTGATCCAGGCGAACCGGAAAGCCTTGTTTTGCTGTCTTAAGCGCGCGAATGGTATGGCAGAAAAAGCATCCACACCCACTATTATGACAAAATATCTGATGTATTCCGGATGCTCGCGATAGCGGATCAAATCCGCGATGCTCCCTGAAAACAATGTGCCCAGCAAAATAAAAAGCGAGGAGGTAATAAAAAGGGATCCTAGAGCGGTGGTAAATACCCGGTCCTTGTTTGTTTCTGTTTCAGCAAACCTGAAGAATGAGGTTTCCATTCCATAGGTCAGCAATACCAGGAGGAAAGCAACATACGCATAAAGCTCGGTAACAATACCATACTCCCCTTCAATAAATATCCTGGTATAGAATGGTGTGAGCAGCAGGTAATTCAACAGGCGCGGAACAATGGTTCCCATTCCATAAACGACTGTCTGACCGGCTAATTGTTTTAAGGGTTTCAATACCTGTTTTTATGGGTTATTGCAAATGTAAAAATGTAAATCGAATAGAAGCCCGATTGGATTCATAAGTTAATAACAGCCCGGGCTAATGAAGAACGCAAAAATCAGGCATCCTTATATACGGGGATCGTAATAATGAATGTCGTTCCCTTGCCTGCGGATGATTCAAAACTTATTCCGCCACCGGCTTCAATGATGATGCTTTTAACAAGGGCAAGACCCAGTCCCATACCGCTCGACTTGGTCGTAAAGCTGGGTGAAAAGATCTTGTCCATCATTTCGCCGGGGATGCCGGGACCATTGTCTGCTATGCTGATCTTGTAATTTTTACCATCCCGTTCCAACCTGATCCGGATGCTCCCTTCTTTATCATGCCCTATCGCCTGGACGGCATTTTGAATAAGGTTGTTAAATACACGGATCAGCTGGTTTTTATCGGCAAGAACATAGTATGGAGGTTGCGGAGAAGATTTGTATGAGAAACTGATATTCTCAATATCGGAAAACAGGTCCAGCGATTTTTTAATCACAAGGGAGAGATCCAGTTTTTCCTCTTTTTTCTGGGGCATTTTTGCAAAATCAGAAAATTCTGATGCAATAGCCGAAAGCGTATCAATATGCTCAATAATGGTCTGGGTAAACCTGAGCAGCCGTTCATCCCAGTTTTCCGTCTTTTCGTCCCATGCTTTCTGAAGATGCTGCACGCTGAGCTTCATCGGGGTGAGCGGGTTTTTGATCTCATGTGCGACCTGTTTCGCCATTTCACGCCATGCACTCTCACGCTCTGACTTTGCCAGCAGTTCGGCAGATCTTGCCAGCTCGTCTATCATACGATTGTATTCTGCAATGAGGGTACCGATCTCATCTTTGCGCGACCAGGATATCTTTTCATTGCTCCCGCCAAGCGAAAGCCTGCTCATTTTATCCCGGATAACCTGCAGGGGGCGGGTAACATACCTGGAGATCAAAATGGCTATAAAAATCGCGATAGCGATAAGTAAAACATAAAGGTTCAGGAAAGCATTCAGGAAGATTGATATTTCATCCTGTAGTTCATTCTGCCGTGCAAAATACGGGAGGTTAAGGTATGCGACAACATTATTGTCAGCATTCCTGAACGGCACGTATGCAGAATAATAGTCCTGATCACCGATCGTCTCCGTATGAATGAACATTAATTTCCTGTCGTAGGTAAGGATACGAAATGCCTCGGCATTCATTTTAGTTGAGAGTAATTGTTTCTGAAAGATCTGGGGCCTTGAGGAGGCCAGCAAGTTTCCCTCAAGGTTATACAGGTTAATATCGGAAAAAAAGACTTTTGAAAATTTTATAAGCAATGAGGTGAGGTATTCCTCCATATCGAGCGTGAGTTGCTCTTTTCCTGAGAGCTTGTGTTCAAGCTCGATCAACACCGAATGTGTTTTTTCACTCAGGGCTTCTTTGTTCTTGTTGGTGTTAAGGTTTATAACA
Organism: Bacteroidales bacterium; assembly: GCA_036351275.1. Taxonomy (GTDB): domain Bacteria; phylum Bacteroidota; class Bacteroidia; order Bacteroidales; family B18-G4; genus B18-G4. Next base: position 5,450 of record JAZBOU010000197.1, on the reverse strand, counting down.
TAGCGTACGGTAATAATACCGACAATAGCAAATGAGATGATGATGAGGGTTATAATATACATCTGCAGCTGATTGCGGAAGTTCAATTCAAATCCCGGATTGGTGAAAGGGAAATTCACTGACAGGATAAATATGAGGACAAAAAGGGTAAAGAAAATCAGGAGGTAAGAAAAAGGTGCAAGCAATTCCAGAAAACCAGTCTGGTCTTTGCTGATGATCAGGTATTCATTTTCATTGACCCTGTAAACGTAATGATCGGCCTGATTGTGTATAAAGAAGTCACCGCTTTTCCACTTACCGTATTTGCTGAGCTCTGTTCGGTAGGTATAGTCCCCGTATTTGAAGACCAGCTCATCGTTAATATAACGGGCATAGGAGTATTTGTCAAGGCCTGAGAATGTCTTGATCTTTTCATCGATCAGCAGTTCAGGATAGCCAAGCCCCTCTTCCGGTATGAAAAAAGAGAACAGTTCAACATAGACCCTGATGGTATCAGATGCATAGTTGACCACGAACTCACTGCATGAAATATAGTTGCTCAGTCCCGCTTCGTTATCGTAACTGTATTGGCCTTTACCCAGGGCCGGTTTTCCGATACTTGTAACAAAATCATTGAAGTAGTCGAAACAGTTAACCACATATCCATCCGGCTGAATGATCAGGTCCCTGGATGGCGTGCAAAGCGTTACCATCCACTCGTATCGGCGGAGCCTGTCGGAAAGGTAATTGTCTTCTATGTATTGTATAGCCCTGTCTTCATCCTCAATGCTATAAGGCGCTTCGCAAAGGAGACCGCGAAGCAAGGTATCCGATTCCATTTCTTCCGTGATGGTGAGCAATATATATTCCGTTAACGGGTCCTCCCCGCTGGCAAGGTCAATCGCCAGCAGTTTGCGCTGTTCGATTTCTTTTTGGGCATTGAAAGTTGAAAGCATGGCCGTGCTCAGGATGGCAAAAAGGAAAAGGTAAAGTACCACGGCCGAGAAGCTGACCCTTTGCAGGTCCGGCATAACGGATGCCTGGAAAAAAAATACGATCACGTAAACAATAAGTGGAATGAAGAGCAGCAGATTGCAATCATGAATCAATATGCAAACAAGCGCATATACCGCTGCAGTAATGCCAAAGAAAAGAAAATATATGCCGGGTTTACGGTTAGCGTAATGAAATGCGAGCCCGAGAATACGATAGGAAACCAGAAAGAAGCTGAAAAGAAGAATGGTCATCACCCCCAGGGATAAAAACGATTCGGCACTGAGGAAAAAAACCTGGTTAAGGTTCATCGAATAGGTGGAATCCATCACCAGGCTGTTTGATGCCCAGATGAACAGCCTGAAGAAAATGAAAACATGCAGGAAGAGTGAAAAAAGGAGGAAATATCGTCTGAAAACCGAGATATTCCTTTTCATAATGATGTTGCGATACGTAACGAACAGGGTAAAGGCTATCACCAGCAGGGCAAGTGAATCGAACAGAAAATCACCGAGGGAAGGTATCCAGTCCGAGGCAGCAAATGAATCGGGGCTGAAAAGATAGGATGCATGCAGGTTACGCGGCACTTCAAAAATAAACATCAGCACCCGCAGCAAAATTACATCAATGCTGAAGGAAAGTACAAGCAAAAGCTTGGACCGGATAAAAACCGCAAGGAGAAGATAAAGCTGGAAGAGTGCAGCGCAGAGCGAAAGAAAGGCGATCGCATAAAACCCGAGCAGGAACATACCCGAAGTTTTATCGGGTTGAGTTATGAGGGGAGGGTCAATTGAAAAAAGAAACCCATGGCTGTCGGATATGTTATATGTACCTGGCTGCAAAGAAATAATCGTGGACGAAGGTGCTTTAAACGGTGCATGAAAGCGGTTCTGCAGGTAAAGGTTCTGGTAAGGATAATAATGTTTGATAATGAAAAGGCCGGCAATCCGGTTATCCCCCACCACTGTATCGGAATAGTAGTAAATGCCGTTCACCAGTTCAATGATTCGCCTCTCCCTGGCATCCTCAATATCTTTTGGGCTCAGCAGGATGTCGTTATCAGACCAGTAAATAAGTGAATCGTTCACGTACTTGAAGAAAAAGAACGCATCCGGTATTGAAAGTGATTTTCTGATAAATGTATCGGATGCGAATGTATTGTAAAGCAATTTTTCCTGCGAAAGCGAATCGATGCAGGCCGAAAGATCGTTTTCCATTTCCAGGAATTTTTCCTGGAAATTTCCGGCGATGCGTTCCGGGTAATTCCGGTGCACCACCCTCCACTCATATATAACAGATGTTAATATGAATATAAGTCCAAGAATCAGATAAAACAGAAATCGTTGTGTCAATATATGCTTTTTATGCTTCCGATCCATGTAAGAAACTGTAAATCAATTAAATATAATACGAATAAAAATTAGCCCTTCTGATAAATTTTTTTATGCTTTAAGGGGTGATGTTCCATAAAACCGTTATCGTTCGTTAGAGGGGCTGAAAATGCCCTAATTTGCCTTTTTAAAGATATAGATTAAACTTGAATAGTTGTTGTTCCCCCAAAATGCGGATAAATTTGACAGCAACCCCATAAACATGGAGCGAATAAAATTATTCGAACCATTTTTATATTTTTCGCTCAGCAGCGAAATATAAAAAGCATCAAGAACCATTGCCGTTGATTTTACATGTGCAAACCCGGTCTGGGCCATTAGTTTTATCATGGTATCCGGCACGAAGTGATAAATATGCCTGGGTACGTCATAGGCGGCCCAGAATTTCCCGTAGTGTTTTGCATCATACGAATCCATGTTTGGGACTGCTACAATTAGCGTACCATCATTATGCAGTTTATCATGAAAAGTGCTGATCCTGTCTTTGAGCGGATAGATGTGCTCCAACACATGCCAGAGCGTAATGGTGCCGAGCGAATGATCAGGGATGCCTTCAAGCGCATCCTCATCATATACTTTAAGGGAAAGCTTATCTATGGCATGCTTGCGTGCATCAGGATTGGGCTCTATGCCCAGTGTTTCCCATCCATTTGATTTCATTACCGACAGGAAGTCACCGGTGCCGCAACCGTAATCGAGTATGCTTTTTTCACGGGTATATTTAGAAACCAGCCTTTTCTTAAATGCAAGCGTATATCCTCTTGCCCGGTGAAATAAAATATTTGTTATGCCCCTGGTGGTTTTTGAATGAGAGACATATTTTTCGGAGTGATAATATTTTATCGATTCTGTAAGTGCCGGACGGGGATCCGTAAAACAAAATCCGCAGGACTCACAGCGGGATATGCTGAACGATTCGCCGGAAACAAAATGATCCTTGCAAATCTGGAATAAATTTTTTTCGGTGGAGCCACAAACAGGGCAAGACGTTACATTTACTGTTGGCATGTTTCACGTGGAACTTAATGCGCAAATATAAGAAAGTGTTGAGTGTTGAGTGTTGGGTGTTGAGTTATTTCTAATTTCAGATATCAACTATCAAATATCAAAAATCCCATGGTGCATGATAAATGACCAGGGTTTCACGTGGAACCTTAGCCTCCCAGATATATTGCAAGTACGGAGATATCGGCGGGGGAGACACCACTGATGCGCGCAGCCTGCCCGATTGTGCGCGGACGCACTTTCTGAAGCTTTTCCCTGGCCTCAAATGACAGGGAAGTCAGTTGCTGGTAGTCTACATCCTCCTTGATCACCACATTCTCTAATTTGCCCAGGCGGTTAGCCAGCTCCCTCTCTTTATCGATGTACCCCTGGTACTTGATCCTGATCTCAGCCTGCTCAATGATCTCTTCATTGATGCCTACAAGGGATTCGATATAATTTTTAAGACGCGGAACGCCGCCCATCAGGTCTTTGAAATGCAACTGCGGGCGTAAAAGGAGGGAGGCTATTTTCGTTTTTTGTTTAAGAGGATCCGTATCCTTGCTCTCAAGCACGGGATTTATATCCAGAGGATCGGCGCTTTCCTTTTTGCAGAAGCGAACAATATGGTGCAGCAGATCTTCTTTATGCTCTACTCTTTTTAACCGCTCTTCATCTGCGAGACCAATTTTAAACCCTTTAGGCGTTAACCGCAGGTCGGCATTGTCCTGGCGGAGCAGGATACGATACTCGGCTCGCGAAGTAAACATGCGGTAGGGTTCATCCACTCCCTTGGTGATAAGGTCATCGATCAGCACGCCTATGTATGCATCAGAACGTCCAAGGATGAACTCCTCTTCCCCTGATAACTTAAGATGTGCATTAATGCCTGCCATCAAACCCTGGGCTGCCGCCTCCTCATAACCTGTAGTGCCATTAATTTGCCCGGCAAAATACAGGTTTTTCACAAGCTTGGTTTCAAGAGTGTATTTGAGTTGAACAGGAGGGAAATAATCATACTCAATAGCATAACCGGGCCTGAAGATCCTGGCCTGTTCAAAGCCCGGGATCAGGCGAAGTGCCCTGAACTGCACTTCCTCGGGCAGGGAGGAAGAGAAACCGTTTATGTAATATTCTATGGTTTTCCAGCCTTCGGGCTCTACAAACAGCTGGTGCTGGTCTTTACCGGAAAAACGATCGATCTTATCTTCTATCGACGGACAATACCTTGGCCCTATACCCTCAATACGACCGGTAAACATCGGAGAGAACTCAAAACCGGTCCTGAGCATATCATGCACCTTTGTGTTTGTGAAAGCCAGATAACAACTTCTTTGTTTTTCAAGGACAGGCGTATCGGTAAACGAAAACTTCATAGGATTGGCGTCGCCCGGCTGTTCTTCAAGTTTCGTAAAATCAATTGTTCTGCCGTCTACACGCACCGGCGTGCCCGTTTTCATGCGGTCTGACTCAAATCCGAGCTCCACCAGGTTTTCAGTGATCCCCTTTGAAGCGTTTTCTCCCATTCTGCCGCCGGAGATCTTTTTCTCACCGATGTGTATGATCCCGTTCAGGAATGTTCCATTTGTAAGAATGACGGCCTCCCCGTTTATGCGGTGCCCCATAGAAGTGACGACACCCTTGAGCGTATTCTTTTCAATGATCAGGGAAACTACCATGTCCTGCAGAAAATCAAGTGCGGGGATCTGCTCAAGCTGATGGCGCCATTCCATCGAGAACAACATACGGTCACTCTGTGCCCGTGGGCTCCACATGGCAGGACCCTTTGATTTGTTGAGCATCCGGAACTGTATCATGGTCTTATCGGTGACGATCCCGGAAAGTCCTCCCAGCGCATCTATCTCCCTGACAATCTGACCCTTAGCAATTCCCCCCATGGCAGGATTGCACGACATCTGGGCCATATTAGCCATGTTCATCGTAATGAGCAGGGTAGATGAACCAAGCCGTGAAGCAGAAGCAGCGGCTTCGCATCCTGCATGACCGGCACCAACAACGATTACATCATAATGAGGAAACATAGGTGTATCGTATTAAAAACAAGCTTTTTAGGATGTGAGCAAAGATAGGTATTTATCTTCT
>JAZBOU010000196.1:0-3718 GCA_036351275.1 Bacteroidales bacterium | reverse complement strand
TAATTGGTATTACGTACAAGGTATTGCGTATTACGAATTGAAAATGCCGGCCTGGTAATTTCTTGCACGAGCTAAATAGTAACTGAAAAAGAGACTATTTTTTCAGGAAACGGCTGGCGAAAGTGTCCCCCAAATCCATGATCTCAATGAAATAGGTGCCCGTGCGTAATGAAGAAACATCTACTTTTCCGCCATGAACTTTACCTGAGCGCATCAATCTTCCGCTCATGTCGAAGATCCTGTAATCCCCCTCAGCGTCAAGCATAATGTAACTGCCGGCCGGGTTGGGGTATATGCTCAGCTCATGTATCTCCTTTTCTTCTGAGAGTGAAGTCATGGTAGCGGTGGCCACGCCGCTGAGATAGTTCATGAAGCCTTCGTTTGCTTCCAGGACAATACTGCCAAAGGTCAGCTCGATCTGGAATATGCCTGCCACAAATAACTCATCACTGGCATTTTTACAAATGTCTTCCACCAGGGCGCGTTCGCCCGATATCCGGTCGCCCCAGGAAGCTGTTCCATCTTCGCTGTAACGCACGAGGAATACTTCGGGTGACCCGCAACAGAGGGTATATTCCAGTGTGAGGTCGCCAAAAGTGATATGGTCAAGGTAATGGCCGCTGATATACAGGTCGTTTAACGGCCCTGTAGAAACCGAAATAAGCTGATCGCTGCTGAGCCCGTGCCCGTGATCGGCCCAGAGCAAATTGCCGACGGAACTGTACTTTGAAATGAAAACATCAATGTTGAACGCCCCTGCGTCAAAGTCATAGGGTCCGAAATGGATCTGGTCGGTGAAATTCCCCGCAAAGAAGATATTCCCGCTGTTGTCGAAAAGGGCAAATGAATTCGCAATGAGCCCGTTGCCATCTGCCTGAACGGCAAATATTAAATCACCTTCACTGTTGAGTTTAGCAAAAAATACCCCTGTGGGATCCTGGGTAGTAAATGTCGTATCCCCTATTGTGATGTCGTTGAAATACGATCCGCTGAATACGATGTTCCCATCTTCATCACAGGCTATGGTGTGGGATTGATCGCTGGAGGAACCGCTTGCCTGGCGAAGCCATATCCGGTTCCCGGCAGAGCTGTATTTCGCAATAAATATATCAGATCCTCCCAGGGCATATAAAGAGGTATCACCAAAGGAAATGGAATCATAGTAATGCCCGGTAAAAATGATATTCCCCTCCGGGTCGCTGCAAACAGCATTGACATAATCAGTTTTCGGACTGCCAAAATGCTGTGCCCAGGAAAAATTTCCACCCTGGTCATATGAGGCCAGTATGATATCCTGGCTGCCCATACTTTCAAATGTTTCGGTACCTATTTCTGATGTGCCATAAAAGCTTGCGCACATCAAAATGCTTTGATCATTTGCGGCTATGCCCTGCACGCTTTCATAATCAGGTCCTCCCTCCGATATAAGCCATTGAAGATCGCCTGTAGGATCATAATTGGCGACAAAAATGTCGGTGCCTCCGTTTGAGACCAATGCCTGGCTTTCAAAATAGGCCGTGTCGACGAAGCCGCCGGCCATGATGATGTTTCCGTTTTGATCAGATGTAAGGCGTGTGTTTGTTTCTCCGTAAAAAGGCTTGCCCATGGCATGGGCCCATTCGAAACCTGCCTGTGCGAATGTACAGACGGCTGATAATAGAATGATCGCCAAAAATGTAAATTTCTTCATATGTGCAAAGATAGATAAAAAGGTTCTAGGTGATGAGTGTCAGGTGTTAGGATTTACTTAATCGTAACTTTTGAGTACTTTAGTAAACAATAGCCCCAGGAGAATGTTTATGTAGATCGATATGAGCGAGAACGGATTGAAATACGACCTTGATTTTTACCCGGTAAAGGTTGAGAGTAACACTGAGATAACCGAAGGTGTGTTTGTTTTGTCATATCCCCGCAGCCATGCTTTTGTGGCCGGGCAGGTGGTAGGGATATGCCTTGTCGAAGGCGAGAAACCAAGGTTGTACAGTATTGCCAGCGGAAATCAGGACGATATGATCAGGTTGCTGTATAACATCAAACCTGGTGGTGAAATCAGTCCGGGCCTGGCGGAACTCAAAAGAGGCGATACTCTTTTTGTTTCAGCACCTTTTGGCAGTTTTTACGGAACCTCGGCACCTGCTGTCTTCATCGCATCCGGAACCGGTATTGCCCCTTTTGCATCCATGCTGCGTTCGGGCCTCCATCAAGATAAAATGCTCATTCATGGTGGCCGCACACTTGACTCATTTTATTTCAGGGAGGAAATGGAATCGGTGCTGGGGAACGATAATTATGTGCGCTGTTGTTCGCAGGAAAAGGGAGAAGGCGTTTACGAGGGCAGGCTAACGGCTTATTTGCGCGAACAAGAGGATTTGCCTGCCGGCAGGAAATACTACCTTTGCGGATTGGCGGAGATGGTAGTGGAAAGCAGGGATATACTGATCGAAAAGGGCATCCCGTTCGAAAATATTGTAGCAGAAATATACTTTTAGTGGAAAAGGAAACTTTACTCGGCAAAACACTTGCAGAATTGCAGGAAATAGTTGCAAAGCCTGGCCTGCCACGTTTCACGGCAAAACAACTGGCTGAATGGATCTACCGCAAAAAGGTGGATGATTTCTCACAGATGACCAACCTCTCCAGGAAAGCAAGGGAAATGTTTTCGGAGAAATATATTGTCGGGGCTGTCGCACATACACGTGTCCAGGAGTCTGCCGATGGAACAAAAAAGTACCTCTTTCCCTCCGGGAATGGTAATTTTATTGAAGCGGCTTATATTCCTGAAGAAAAGCGCAATACCCTGTGCATTTCCAGCCAGGCGGGATGTAAGATGGGATGCTTATTCTGTATGACCGGCAAGCAGGGTTTCCAGGCAAATCTGACAGCTGGTGAGATCATCAACCAGTTGTGGAATCTCCCTGAACGGGACAACGTCAGCAACCTGGTTTTTATGGGCATGGGCGAACCTTTCGATAATATGGATAACCTCATGAAATCCCTGGAGATATTAACAGCTGAATGGGGTATGGAGATCAGCCCGAAGCGCATCACCGTTTCCACCATTGGCATCCTCCCGGCCATGAGCCGTTTCATCGAGGAGAGCGACTGCCACCTTGCGGTGAGCCTGCATACCCCTTTTGAAGAAGAGCGCAAAAAGATCATGCCCATTGAGAATGTTTATCACCTGCCCGAGATCTTCAACCTGCTTAAATCATACGACCTGCCCAGGCAACGAAGAATATCTTTCGAATATATCATGTTCAAAGGATTCAACGATACCCGCAGGCATGTCAATGAGCTGGTCAGGCTGATGCATGGGCTGAAAGCAAGGATCAACCTTATCCGTTTCCACCCGGTTCCCGGAACCCCGCTTGTGGGATCCGATGACGCGGCCATTCATGAGTTTAAGGATGCCCTGAATGCCAGAGGGGTTACCACTACCATACGTGCCAGCCGGGGGTTGGATATTGCTGCTGCCTGTGGATTGTTGTCGACGAAAGAGCTGGTTAAGAAATCAGAATCTTGAAACATTGCTGTCCGGGATAATTTATTGTAATGCGATATAGTCTTTTATTGGAAGGACTTTGGTAAAGAGGAAAATTGTGGGGCTTGCAAAGGAGTTTCATGCCGGCAATGCCTCGACTACCGCTCGGCATGACAAGGCATTGTTTTTTTAGGGGATAAGGGCGCGGCACTCAATAACTTGATTTTATTGGTGTGC
>JAZBOU010000195.1:0-31828 GCA_036351275.1 Bacteroidales bacterium | reverse complement strand
CAGCTGAGCAAGATCATGGAACAGCGGACCCTGCTGGAGCGGCTCAACCCTGATAAATCCAGCAGCATGGTTGAATTTGGCGCCCTTGTGATCACGGACAAACAAAAGATCTTTATTTCCGTGGGAATAGGCAGGCTTGAGTTTGAAGGAGAAGAATATTTCGTGATCTCACCCGTAGTCCCCTTCTGCAAAGCGATGGAAGGAAAGAAAAAGGGGGATGCATTTGAATTCCGGGGACAGCCATATACGATCAAGGATATTGCATGAGGTTGTTACCTGTAGGGTACAACACCCGGAGGTTTTGGAAGGAAATTATTGAATTCCGGCGTAGGTATGCCGTTCACATTGATCAGGAAGTTATCCTGGTCGGACGGAGCTCCGGGATAGAATCCTATACTGATCTCCAGGGTGTTGAAAACCAGGTTGTCGTTCCTTATCCTTACACCGGCCCCATAGCCCTGGTAGATCGTATTGTGGAAGATGGTTTCGTTCACATCCCCGATCATGCCAAAGGATGCAAACCCAAAGAAAACAAAGCGGAACCCGAGGAACATGATGGGTGTGAAAACAACCGGTTCCACACTGAAACTGAGTCTCCTTTTATCCAGCAATAGCGTGCTGCTGAAATTCTCAATGCCGTTGTCTCCGTCAAAACGAAGGTATTCATCCGGCAGCCTGTTGATACCTGTGGTATACCACATTTTGGAAAACAACCTGAAATTACTATGCCGGATCCTGAAGAGTCCTGATGCGTACTCAAGCCGCATGTTGATTATGCCCTCCTGTATCACATCTTCAAAATAATATCCGCCTGCACTGATCTGCCCGAACAAATACCCGAAATTATTGATGTAATCGCTGGCTGAAATGCTGAATCCGCTGTAGATCCTGTTATAAACCTCCCCACTTTCGAATCCTCCCGTCAGGTTGAACAGTAATCCGTATGGGATATCCTCTATACGCCCGAACTCATAGAAATAACGTGATTTATAAAAGTTATTCTGGGAAAGGCTTATGCTTCCCAGCATAAGTGTTGCATTGCGGTAGCGTCCTTCATAGCCTGGCTGTATGGTTGGTTTTGAGTTGTAGTATTTCCTTACGACAGCGGCGGCCGGGGTGAGGTATACACCATGCTTGCCGGGTTTTTTGTTTTCATATATCATAATTGCGTGACCCAGAAATGCTTTCAGATATTCCACATCTACGTCCTGGAGTTCTGGCAACGAATCTTCATTCAGGTAGTAATCATCGAAAACATACCTGTTGTATTCCATACCCAGCCCGGTTTGTATGGCAGGGGGCAGGTATCCCCGGACAAAACTGATATTGTATACATCCTGTCCGTCAAGGAGTTCATACCCTATTTCTCCCCTGATAAAGCTTCCGTTAATGTTTGGAATGATGTAGCGGCCCCGCTCGAACTGCATCACGGGCGAACGGTCGGTAATGACCGAGACCTCGCCTTCGACTCGGTGCCCCAGCCCGTAAAAGTTCTCGTTCCACACCTTCAGGGAAAAGTTCCTGGCCGTTTTTATGATCGGGTTGATCCCAAAGGAGAATTTATCCTTTGCCAGGTAAAGGAGGTTGACCGTATCACTGTCGCCCACCGGAATTACATAGATCTTTATATCGTTGATAAAATTCAGGTTCCTGATTATTAATTCGTTATCTGCCAGCTTCAGGGGGTCGAGCAACTCTCCCTTATTCACCAGTAAATAATCCCTCAGGATATACTGCCGTGTATTAATGTGGATGGAATTCCCGAAGCGCCCCAGCCAGGTATAGGTCAATGCAGTGGTGTCATCCAGGCTTGGTCCAAATGGCTCAAGAACCTGGAAATCAATACTGCCAATAATCTTGCCTTCATACGCTTCGTAGGGATTTGTGATATTGGATTTTTTATTTTCTCCCTGCAGTTCCACACTGTTCGTACTGACAAATGTGAGCTTGGACAATGAACGCATTACCCTGTTGCCCGATGTTTTCGAGCGTATGTTCTTATACCTTTCAGCCTGCTCATAAGGTGGATAACGGGAAATGATATACTCCTTATCGACCGGCATGGTAATGATGGAATCATGCAATACAAAAATGGTGGTGTCAGCAGTGATCAGGAAACGGCTTCCCTTCACCTTCAGCCGGGTGCTGGGCACCTCCTGTGAGAAGAGCAGGGTAGGGATGAGCAATGCAAAAAACAATGCTGCTAAATGCACAGGCATCCTGACCGTATCTTTAAGACCGGGCATAAGACAAATATAAACAAATTGGCATGCCCTTCAAATGTTTCTTTTCACTGATCCTGACCGGGCAGAACTTCATTTTCTGGAGGTGTTTACAGCCTTTATACAGGTCTAAATTTACTGAAATTACAAATGTAAACCACCTTATATGAAAAGTTTGTAATAAACAGTATTACAAGGCACTAAATATGAATTTATAAATGTAAACTAATTACTTTTTATGGAATGGATTTGTACAAAAGTAAAATATATCCTTAATTAGATTTATAAAATAAATTAAGTGCTATAAATCAAGTAGATAAAAAGCATATATAAAGTATTAGTTTAAGCATTATGAAGCATGTATCTTTTTATCATAATGCGATCTTAACTTATTAGTATACAGTTTATAATTCTTTATTTCATATAAAGCTATAAATGTTACAATTGTAACTAACTATTAGTTTATGAATGTAAACAATATATTTTGTACTTTTGTAAACAATGACTAAGCTTAATTTAATATTGTAAACCGTGCTTGACAGGATCTCAAAGCTTTTAAAAGCAAAGAAATTATCCTCCAGTCAGTTTGCTGACGAGATCGGCGTACAACGATCGAGTGTATCGCATGTATTGTCGGGAAGGAATAAGCCCAGCCTTGATTTTGTCACCAAGATACTATCGGCGTATGCTGATGTGAATCCTGACTGGCTGCTCAGCGGAATGGGAAATATGTTCAGGGGTGACGATGCATCCTCCAGATACGGTACACTGCCATTTGTTGAGGGGGACCTTACGGAAACGGGGCCTGAAAAGGGACCTGAGGCGGAGATACCGGCCAAACGTGAACTGCAGCACAAGGTAAAAAACAAGACCGGAAGCAAAAATACTGCCTCCGGCCGTAAAGTTATCGATAAGATCGTTTTATTCTATGGTGATGATACATTCAGGGAATTTACCCCTGACGAGGATTAATACCTTTCAATCGCCGAGAAAAAGAAATTCGATTCTATCTCTGCGTTCTCGTCACTGTCGGATCCATGTACGGCATTCTCTCCCAGTGATGTACCATAAAGTTTTCGGATAGTGCCCTCTGCTGCCTCTGCAGGGTTTGTAGCACCGATAAAATTTCGCCATGCTTCAACAGCATTTTCCTTTTCAAGGATAGCCGCAACGATGGGGCCTGATGACATAAAATTGGTAAGTTCTTCGTAAAAAGGCCTTTCGGCATGCACTGCATAGAAGGCTTTTGCCTGTTCCAGGCTGAGTTTGGTGTATTTCATTGCTTTGATCCTGAATCCGCCCTCGGCTATCTTACCCATAATGGGACCGATATACCCTTTACGGACTGCGGTGGGCTTGATCATGATCAGGGTTGTATTTCCACTCATAATATGTTGCGTTTAAGTTATTGGATTGAGCTGCAAAAATAATAATATATGCTTTTCGTTATCGTAAGGGAACAGTCTTTTGGTTACTTTTGTTCCATAATATGGGATTCTCAAAATTTACTCCTTGAAAATCAATAATATAGAAGAAATTAATGCCCTGGTCGGGGATAGTGAAAGGATATTGCTTACCACCCATACCAATCCGGATGGGGATGCCATCGGTTCCTCCCTGGGTCTTTACCATTTCCTGAAGGATATGGGTAAAGCGGTTTCTGTGCTTGTACCTAATAAATACCCCGGCTTCATATCCTGGCTGCCCGGTGATGATCATATTTTGGTTTATGAAAGTGAGCCTAAAAGAGCGCAGCAGCTGATCTCGGAAGCGCAATTGGTGTTCTGCCTCGATTACAATGCGATACACCGCTCAGGAAGCTTGCAGGATGTGTTAAAGGTATCATCCGTGCCCCGGATCATGATCGATCATCATCCTGAACCCGTTGCAGCGGACTTTACTTACCTCATTTCCACTACTGAAACTTCTTCGACCTCGGAGCTCATCTGCGAGTTTATTCTTCAGATGAAGAACGGGCCTGAGCTCAGCAGGGATATCGCGACCTGCCTCTTTGTCGGGATCATGACGGATACGGGCTCTTTCAGCTTTGCCTGCAACCGCCCGCGCACCTTCGAGGTCACGGCTGTCCTCATGAAAACAGGGATTGATGTTGAATACATCCATCGAAGGGTTTACGACACATTTTCGGAGGACCGCCTGCGACTGCTCGGATATTCGCTGAGTGAAAAACTGGTCGTGAAACGGGAATTTGCCACCGCATACATTGCGTTGTCGAGAAATGAACTGGAGCAATTCAATTACAGGGTGGGTGATACCGAAGGTATCGTAAATTATGCCCTTTCCATCGAGGGCATTAACATGGCCGTTCTGCTTACGGAACGAAAAGGCCGCATAAGGCTCTCTTTCAGGTCGAAAGGAGACTTTTCAGTGAATGAGCTTGCCCGGGAACATTTTAACGGGGGCGGTCACCGAAACGCAGCCGGAGGGGATGTATACGACACCCTCAGAAAAGCGGTCCTGCAACTTGAGGACCTCCTTCCAACATACAAAGATGCATTACTGAATGTCAGGGAAGATTAAGTGCATGAAAAACATCACCGCGTATATTGTCCCCTTATTATTGCTGCTCATGTTTTCCTGCGGGCAAACACAACAGGAAAAAAACAAAGTGAACCCCTCCGATTATGAAGAGGAGCTGCTGGAGGCGAACAGGCATGTTGTTAAAACAGAAACACAGCATATCGAGGACTTCCTGAGGAGGTATAAATGGGACATGGAGGAGAGTGGCAGCGGTTTACGGTATATGATCTATCACGAAGGCGATGGTCAGCGGGCACAGAAAGGCATGGTGGCGGCTATCGATTATACCGTAAAGATGATCACCGGCGATACCGTATACAGTTCCGATGAACTGGGGCCGCTGGTCTTTATTATTGGAAATGGGGAAGTTATAAGCGGTCTCGAGGAAGGCATTTTATATATGAATGTTGGAGATAAAGCAAAATTTATCATACCTTCGCATCTCGCATACGGATTGGCAGGAGACGGAAACTTGATCCCGGCCAAGAGCACACTTATTTATGATGTGGAATTGTTAAACCTCACACAAACGAATTAATAAAAACAAAAACAATGAATTACTTGAAAAACCTGCCGGTCATGATCCTGACCGTGCTTTTGATCACTTCCTGCGGTTCTGACTATTCGACCACGGAAACAGGTCTGGAGTATAAATTTTATGTCCAGAACGACGGGGAAAAACCCAATGTTGGTGATTTCATCACCATCGATATGCATTACGGTACCGATGATACTGTCCTGTTCGACAGCAAGCGCATCCCCGACGGGCTCACCTTCCCGCTGGACTCTCCATTCTATGCAGGCGACCTCTTTGAAGGCATCCTGATGATGAGCAGAGGCGACAGTGCATCTTTCAGGACAAGTGCCGATTCATTCTACCTGGTGGTAGCACGTGCCCCTGCAGTCCCCTCTTTCATCACACCCGGAGATAAGATCACTTTCGAGGTCAAACTGCACGATTTCAAAACAAGGGAGCAAAAAGAAACTGAGGATGCCATTGCCCTCGAAGAGCAAAAAGTGGCTGCCGAGGCAGCTTACCAGGCATACCTGGAAGAAAATAATATTACGGTGGAACCCCAGGAATCCGGTCTTATATACATTGAGGAGAAGAGCGGAAGCGGCAGAAAACCCATGATTGATGAAATGGTAACCATCAACCTGGAGGTTAGACTGCTCGATGGCACCAAGGTCTTTTCCACTGCCGACAGGGGAGAGCCGTTTGAATACCAGTACGGAAAGAAATTTGACACCGACGGCCTGGAAGAAGGCGTTGGCATGATGCGAAAAGGCGGTAAAGCCACCCTTATCGTACCTCACCAGATCGCTTACGGAGCAGAGGCCAGGGGACAGGTGATCCAGCCTTTTTCAACCATTATTTACGAGGTTGAGCTGCTGAATATCCGGTCAAAAGAAGCTTATGATCAGGAGATCGCTGCAAAACAGGCTCAGCAGGAAGCTGAAAATGAGCAGCGCAAGGAGAATGAAAAGGTGCTCAGGAACAAGTATCTTGCCGACAACGGCATTACTGCTGAACCCACTCCCTCAGGCCTGTACTACATTGAAGTGGAAAAAGGTACAGGCGAACAGGCTGTGGCTGGCAGTACGGTCCAGGTACATTATACCGGTAAGCTGCTCGACGGAACTGTTTTTGATTCTTCTATTGACAAAGGCCAGCCGCTTGAATTCCAGCTCGGACAGGGCCGTGTGATCAAAGGCTGGGATGAAGGCATTGCCATGATGAATGAAGGCGGCAAAGCCACCCTTGTCATTCCATCCGACATTGCCTATGGCGCTCAGGACAGGGGAACCATTCCTCCTTATTCCACCCTGGTATTCGACGTTGAGCTGATCAGCGTTGAGCTGCCTGAATAAGATCCAGTTACATAATAAATGAAATCAAGCCTCCTCTTTGTAGGGGGCTTTTTTTATAGAAGACTGAAGAAGTGGATATTAGATGGAGATAGAGAAACCAGAATGCGAAGGGGAGGTTACTTCTTTTATCTTATATCATCTTCTGAGGTTTTCAATCTAAGATAGGTTCTCCAATATTCCATGATGATTTGAAAGACGTAGACGATGTATCGATTTAGGAGATATTCGAAGTATCCAGTATCCATGAGCACCCCGTCCCGCGTACCGCGCACCGCGCACCTGCCACCTAAAGCCCAACGCCCAACGCCTAACGCCTATTCATAGAAGACAGAAGACTGAAGAAGTGGATATTAGATCGGGAAGGAGATAGATGAAGTATCCGCGCACCCCGGACCTATCTTCTAACAATAAACCACTCATTTAAAAGATTTTCCTTGTTATAGTTCAGCCTTAGTTTGGTATGGGCATTGATGACAATGGCGCCGGAGGCCTCGGCAATGGCCTGCCCTGCTGCGGTATCCCATTCCATGGTAGGAGCGAAACGAGGGTAGACATCGGCTTTGCCTTCGGCCACCATACAGAGCTTCAGGGAGCTGCCCCTGGATGCAAAATCAAGGTCGGGATGATCCGTTTTTAGTTCTTCAATATAGGCTTCCGTCTCCGACGACATGTGCGAACGGCTGCATACCACAGTGAAAGGTCGTTCTTCTCTGGCTAAAGGCAATTCCTGAGCATGGGCAATGAGGTCGTCAAAGCTATTGCAGGATTTCAGGACAGCCTTCAGGTCCTGGCATTTATATGCCCCCATCCCGTTTATGCCAACAAACAGTTCATCGGTAACGGGGATGAATATCACGCCGGCAATAGGGTAGGAGCCCTCGATGAGGGCGATATTCACGGTGAACTCCCCGTTGCGGTTCACAAACTCTTTGGTACCGTCGAGTGGATCGACCAGCCAGAACTGCTCCCACTGTTTCCTTTCCTCAAAGGCTATGCCTTTCCCTTCTTCACTGAGAATAGGTAGTTTGGTGCTTTCGAGCGCTTCACAAATGGCATTGTGCGACTTCATATCAGCCTTTGTCAGTGGGCTGTTGTCGCTTTTATTCTGAACTTCAAAATCAGTTTCATATACCTCCAGGATAGCCTGCCCTGCTTCAACTGAAACTTTCAGAGCCTCCCATACCAGGGTTTTAATAGCATCTGTATGCATTATTCCTTTTTGTCTTTTAATTCTTTTAAAAGCTTTTCCATCTCCATCATTTCATCGCGCAGCCGCGCCGCTTCTACGAAATTCAGGTCTTTTACCACTGATTCAATTTCTCTCCGTGTTTTGTAAATGGCTTTTTCCAGCTGGTCCTCATCCATGTATTTGATCACGGGGTCTGCTGCGATGTCACCGGTTCCTTTTTCTACATATGCATCATTTTTCTTTCGGAGTGAGTCGGCGACGGAAGTCTGCCCCATGATGGCTTCAACGGATTTCCGGATGGTTGTAGGGGTGATGTTATTCTCCTCGTTATATTTGAGTTGTTTTTCCCTTCTCCTGCCGGTCTCGTCCATGGTCTTCTGCATGGAGTCGGTGATCTTGTCGGCGTACATGATCACCTTGCTATCCAGGTTCCTGGCGGCACGCCCTGCCGTCTGCGTAAGTGATCGTGCCGACCGCAGGAAGCCTTCCTTGTCGGCATCCAGTATGGCTACGAGTGCCACTTCGGGAAGGTCAAGGCCTTCCCTGAGCAGGTTCACGCCTACCAGCACATCAAATTCCCCGAGCCTGAGGCCACGCATGATCTCTACCCGGTCGAGGGTATCCACTTCGGAGTGGATATAGCGGCATTTGATATTCAGGTTCAGCATGTATTTTGTCAGTTCTTCAGCCATGCGCTTGGTCAGCGTGGTCACCAGCACCCGGTCTCCCTTTCGGACTACCTGATCGATCTCTTCCAGCAGGTCGTCGATCTGGTTGGTACTGGGCCGTACTTCTATCTCGGGGTCGAGCAGCCCGGTAGGCCTGATCAGCTGTTCCACCACAACACCCTCCGATCGCTGCAATTCATAATCGGCCGGGGTGGCACTGACATAAATTGTCTGGCCTGTGATCCCTTCAAACTCATTGAATTTCAGTGGCCTGTTGTCCAGGGCAGAAGGCAGCCTGAACCCGTATTCCACCAGGGTCTGTTTCCTGGAACGGTCGCCTCCGTACATGGCCCTGACCTGCGGTATGGTCACATGGCTCTCGTCAATGATCAGGAGGAAGTCGTCGGGGAAATAATCGATCAGGCAGAAGGGTCTGGATCCCGGGCTTCGCCCGTCAAAGTATCTGGAATAGTTCTCGATGCCCGAGCAATACCCCAGTTCGCGCATCATCTCGATATCGTATGAAACGCGGTCTTCAAGCCGTTTTGCTTCCAGGTGCTTGCCGAT
The DNA here is from genome assembly GCA_036351275.1 of Bacteroidales bacterium. Lineage (GTDB taxonomy): Bacteria > Bacteroidota > Bacteroidia > Bacteroidales > B18-G4 > B18-G4. Next base: position 22,769 of record JAZBOU010000195.1, on the reverse strand, counting down.
CTCCTTGAAGTAGGCCACCTGCCTGACCATGTCATCCTGTATCTCTACAATGGCCTCCTTCATCTTATCCTGGGAGGTTACGAAAATATTGGCCGGGTAGATGGCGGCACTGTCTATCCGGCTTATTCCTTTGTTATTCGCGGGATCGAAGGTTTCGATGCTTTCCACTTCATCATCGAAAAAGATGATCCTGAAGGCGAAGTCGGCGTAGGCTGGATATATATCGACCGTATCACCGCGCACCCTGAAGCGGCCGCGACTAAAATCGTTCTCCGTCCGGGAATACAGGCTGTTCACCAGCTGGAACAGGAACTTGTTCCTGCTGATGCGCTGTCCAACGTCAACACGGACCACGTTGCGGGTAAAGTCATCCGGGTTCCCGATCCCATAGATACAGGAGACCGACGAGACCACGATTACGTCCTTTCGCCCCGACAGCAGGCTGGAGGATGTGCTGAGTCTGAGTTTGTCGATCTCTTCATTGATCGAAAGGTCTTTCTCGATATAGGTGTTGGTCACCGGCAGGTAAGCCTCTGGCTGGTAATAGTCGTAGTAGGATACGAAGTATTCCACTGCATTCTCCGGAAAAAATTGCTTGAATTCCCCGTACAGTTGCGCAGCCAGGGTCTTGTTATGGCTGAGCACCAGGGCCGGGCGGTTCACTTCTTGCAGCACGTTGGCAATACTGAAGGTTTTACCCGATCCGGTTACGCCCAGCAGGACCTGGGCAGGATCGCCACGATTGATGCCTTCTACCAGCTGGGCTATGGCTTCCGGCTGGTCGCCCGTGGGTTTGAATTCGGAGGTCAGATTGTATTTCATTCGGCCTCTCCTTTCTTTTTAAGCCATACGCTCACCGGGTAGTGGTCGGAGAGGTCTATTTTGTGCACGTTAAACTCATATGCGCTGAAAATTGGAGAATAAAAGATAAAATCGATCCTGATCGGAGGAAGATTCCCGGAATAAGTATTTCCCAGGCCATGTCCGGCCTTTACAAAGGCATCCTCAAGCCCTGCTGAAATCTTGTGGTAAGAGAATGACAAAGGTGTGTCGTTAAAATCGCCGCAGATGATCACAGGGTAGGGGCAATCCTCGAGGCTGCCCTCTACGACAAGGGTTTGCCTTGCCCTCAACTGGTAGGCCGTATGAAGTTTTCGGATGATATTGGTGGAACTGCTCCTGATCTCAGCCTGTTCTGTTTGTCCCCTGCTGATATCGTCCATGAACTTGTAATCTTCGTGGCGAAGCCTTATCGATTTCATGTGCAGGTTATACACTCTTATGGTATCCGTATCGATCAGAATATCAGCGTATTGACCAAAAATATCGTATCCGTTGCTGGTGCTCACTACACCACTATGAACAGCAGGAAAGTTACTGAGGATTACCAGCCCCTCAATGGAATTGGTTTTCCCGGGATGGTAACTTTTAAAATAGCAATAGGGGTAGCCGGTAAGCTCTTTCATCCTGCCGAATACTCCTTCAAAGTCTCCTGTCCTGTTGGCGAACTCCTGTATGCAGACGATATCGGATTTTTCTTTTTCGATGAAATCGTAGATGCGAATGCGGTTTTCTTCTTTTTCGATGCCCAGGTTGCTGTGCACCATGTTCTGGACATTATAACTCAGGATATTGAATCCTTTCTCCGTGGGGGCTTCCCTGCCAGGAAAGACCTGAACATGTTTGGTGAAGGAGGCATACCCCATTAGAATTACGACAAGTGAAAGGAACAATTTCCCTTTCCCGCGTATCAGCCAGTACAGCATGAAGAGCAGGTTTGCCAGCATAAGGAAGAGGTATCCCAGGCCGAGGAAAGCGAAGAATGTGGTGATCTCCGGGTTGATGTATGCCGAAAGGTATGACAGCAGGAGGGCAGCTGCAAAAAGGATATTCAGCAGCCATATCAGGTAGCTGATCAATCCCATGCGGTTTTTTCCCTGCCTCCGGCTCATTTTTTATTGCTTTGGTTGAAGAGCAGTTCTTTTTCTTCTTTGGTAAGGCTATCGTATCCCGATCGTGAGATCTTGTCGAGAATATGGTCGATGCGCTTTTGTTTTGCTGCGCGTTCCCGGTTAAACTCCTCATCGCTTTTCGGGCGCTTTACATTATTTGTTTTGGTACCGGGTTTACGCCTGATCCTGCTTTTCCAGCCCGAAATTCCCCTGAATCTTGGGAAGATCTTGCTGAAATCCCTTCCTTTTCTAAGGTAGTAGACATAAAAAAATCCGTATATCGCACCGCCGATATGTGCGATGTGGCCGCCGGCATTGCCATGCCTTATCATGAAAAAATCAAGCACAAAGAGGGCGAGTGCCAGGTAAAATATCTTCACCCTGCCCAGGAAAATGAGGTTGATGGTATAATTAGGCACATAGAATGATATGGCAGCCACGATGGCCATCACCGATGCGCTGGCACCCAGTGCCCGGGCCATGACCAGATCATTCGTAAAAACAGGTAATGCGTTATAAGCCAGGATATAGAGCAATCCGCCTGCAAGTCCACCAAGCAGGTATGTGACCAGCAACTGCCGCTGACTCAGGTATTGTGTAAATATCTTTCCGAACCAGTACAGCCACAGCATGTTAAAGAGTATATGCCAGAAGCTCGTATGCAGGAACATATAGGTAATCAGCGTCCAGGGGCGGTAGATCAGAAGATCGGGGCTGGCCGGCAGGGCCAGGTAATCCAGAATAGCCATTTCAACCGTGATGTCGCTGCGGTTAAATGCCCATCCAACTACAAATGCCACCTGAATGAGTATCCACACCCCGATATTGATGATCATCAGTCTCGGAAGGATGCTGCTGTCCTTAAAAAAACGCTTCAGGTCTTCAAGGGGATTCGGACGTCGCTGTTGTTGATAAAATTGATTCATGACGTTAGGCGTTAGGCATTGGGCGCCGGGTTTTGGGTATTTTAAGTGTTAAGGCCTGCCTGCCCGCCACAGGCGGGTCAACCGGCAGGCAGGGTTGTGTGTTGGGTGTTGAGTGTTGAGTTAGTTTTGAGTTTCAAGTTTTAAGTTAATTATGATTTCTGATTTCAATATCTGGTTTCTGAATTCATGCGCTGGAAAGTTAGTAAACTCCTTTCTTTCTCCAGTATACAATGAGAAAATACCCGAACACCATCCCTCCCAGGTGGGCAAAATGGGCGATCCCCTCCTGAGTCCCGCTAACGCCATAATACAATTCAAGTGCACCGTAAATCATTACAAAATATTTTGCCCGTATGGGAATGGCGAAAAATACATATATCAGGGTATTCGGGAAGAGCATACCAAAGGCCAGTAATATTCCGAATACGGCTCCTGATGCACCCACCGTAGGTGTGTTTATGATCCGATGGAGGGTGGCCATGGATTGTTCCGTAAAGGTCTTTCCTTCCCTCCAAAGGTCGGGGCCATGCGTATAGACATAGTCGATCTGCTCGGGAGTAAGCATGCCCTCAGCAGATTGGATCCTGAAGAAAGCAACCAGGAGCTGTACCAGTCCTGCGCCTATCCCGGTAACCATATAAAATGTCAGAAATCGTTTGCCCCCCCATACCTGTTCCAGCACGCTGCCGAACATCCAAAGGGCGAACATATTGAAAAGCAGGTGGGTAAAGCCTCCATGCATGAACATGTATGAAACAAACTGCCAGGTGCCAAAATCATGGGAACTGAAATAATGCAGCCCCAGGATGGAATACAGGTTGATCTTGTCACTGAACATATAGGTAACCAGCAGGAAGAGTGTATTAATAATGATCAGGTTCAGCACTACCGGCGGTATGCCCATTCCACGTCTTCTATATCCTTGTACTCCAGTCATAAATAACTTAATTAAAATAGCTTATTAATATCTTCTTCCCCCATTGTATGGATGATCTTCTTCCCGTCGGGAGATGTATCGGGCATGCTGCTGCTGAACAGCCGGCTCACCAGGTTTTCCATTTCCTCGGTGCTTAGCTGATTCGGCGTTTTCATGGCCATGTTCATTGCCATGGCGCGTGCCAGGACAACCCGCTGATCCTGGTTGAGGTCAAGCAGGTTCTTCTTGTAATTGTCCAGTATCTTTTCCAACAGTTCTTTCCCACTATTGTTCATGGTGTCAACAGGTATACCGGTAATTACAAATGTATTTTTCCCAAGCTCTTCAAAGCTGAAACCCAGCATTTCAAGCTGCGGCCTGAGTTCCCTGATGATCTCTGCGTCGCTCAGGCTGAAAGTGATCTGCTGTGGAAAGAGTTCCTGCTGGCTGCCCGACTTTCCCTCTTCCAACTGTTGCATATAACGCTCGTACAGTATCCTTTCGTGTGCCCTGCGCTGGTGAATGATGATGATCCCGGATTTCATTGCCGTGATGATGTATTTTCCCAGGAACTGGAACATGGAGGCGTGTTGCACATCCCCGCTCTCATGGGTGAACATGATCGCCTGTCCCTCGTCAATGGCTTTCCTGCCGTCAAACAACATTTCCCAGTTTTCCCTGTTGCTCCTTTCTCTTTCGCTTTCAGGTATTCTTGCCGGGGGCGAAGATTGAAAAGGATTATAAGCCCCGGGCTCTTTATCGAAAGGATTCCGGACGGGTGTATTTTTATCGGGAGGACTGAATTCTATGCTTTGCTCTACGTCAAAATCGATGGCAGGGGAAATATTGAATTTTCCAAGTGCCTGCCGGATGGCAGATTTGAGGATCGCATAGATATGCTGCTGATCCTGGAAATTCACTTCGGTCTTGGTAGGGTGTATATTAATATCGATCTTGTCGGTGTCCGTTTCGATATATATGAAGTAGGAGGGATGTGTATCCGATGGTAAAAGTTCCTGGAAAGCCTGTTCTACCGAGTGATGCAGGTAAGGATGCCTGATGTATCGCCCGTTCACAAAAAAGTATTGTTCACCCCTAGTTTTTCTTGCGAATTCAGGCTTTCCCACAAATCCCCTGATATTCGCAATGCTGGATTCCTGCTCAACGGGGACCAGTCTTTCCCGGTACTGTTTCCCGTATATCCCGACCAGGCGTTCCTTCAAACCGGATTTCTTGAGCTGGTAAAGGTATTTGTTATTGGCGCGGAGGCTCATGCTAACCTCAGGGTAGACCAGCGCCACCCTCAGGAATTCTTCTGTGATATGCCGGAGTTCGGCTGCATTTGATTTGAGGAAGTTCCTCCTCGCCGGAACGTTGAAAAAGAGGTTCTTTACGGAGATGATGGTGCCGTTGGCGGTAGTACACGGGGATTGGTCGATTAATTTCGAACCTTCGATAGTGATACAGCTTCCCAGTTCATCCTCAGTGCGTTTGGTCTTCATCTCCAGCTGGGAGATGGCTGCTATGGAAGCAAGTGCTTCGCCCCTGAACCCCAGTGTGCGTATGGCAAAGAGGTCTTTGGCTTCCGTGATCTTAGAGGTTGCATGACGTTCAAAACTCATCCTGGCATCGGTGACCGACATGCCGCAACCATTGTCTATGACCTGGACAAGAGTTCTTCCGGCATCCTTCACGATCACCTGGATATCATCTGCTCCTGCATCGACAGCATTTTCGAGCAGTTCCTTTACGGCAGAAGCAGGCCGCTGGATCACTTCACCGGCAGCGATCTGATTGGCTACCGAGTCGGGAAGAAGTTTTATAATGTCCGGCATTATTCAGTGAAAAATCTTACAAGGTTGTTGATAAAGCCCGTGAAGAAAATGAAGTAAATAGCGAAAAATATGATCAGGGCATAGATAAAGAGTCTCATCCACGGATTTGCACGCCCTACATTGTCGGGATCATGCCTGCGCCTCCATCGTGACTCCATCTGTCGTTTCAGGTCGTCTTTTACCTCATCATTGGTGCGCTTATCCGGGCCCACCCCGTCAAGCTCCCGCTTGCGCCTCTCAAATTCCTCCTGCTCAGGATCCCAGTAACGGGGCCTGTAATTGAACTTTTTCGGTTTCGGACGCTTAAAAAATACGATCTTCATGAGTTGTCATTCTGTCTGACCGACACTCCAAGTACTTTAAATATTCCAGGTACTTCAAGTATTTCAGTATTCATTCACGACAAATTTACTTAATTTTATCCATTCTAATCAGGAATATGCCTGTAGAAATAATCATGCCATGAATGAAAAGGGAAGCAATTCTGTCAGTAAGCTCATCGTAGTTGGCGACAGGCTACTCATCAAACCTAAAACACTTACCAACAAGACGAAGAGTGGTCTTTTTCTTCCACCGGGATATAAGGAAAAGGAAGAGATACAGACCGGCTATGTGATCAAGGCTGGGCCGGGATATCCAATCCCTATGGCGGGAGAGGAAGATGAGCCCTGGAAAAATGCAGATGAGAATATCAAATACATCCCCTTGCAGGCCAAAGAAGGCGACCTCGCCATATTTCTTCAGAAAGGTGCCATTGAGATAGTCTATAACGACGAAAAATATTTCATCGTGCCGCAACAGTCAATACTGCTGCTGGAGAGGGATGATGAATTTTTTGAGTAGTTGTTTCTGCTTGCTCGTCACTCGTTTCTGGTTTGAACGAGTAAACAGTAACTGGCGACCAGGAACTGATTATGATCTTGCTAAGGTCGGAATCCTTGATTTCGCCAGGTAGAAAGCACCAAAGAACAATGTGTTGTAAAACAATCCTCCAAGCACTTCATTCATGAAAAATGAGAACCCGTATGACCCGTCGTTGAAGAATACCAGTCCGGCAGTATAAGCCGACATCAGGCCTTCGAAGGTAGCAGGATACAGCTGTGGGCTGGTGAGCCAGGCTGCAAAATTGGTGATCAGGAAAAACAATACCGATGATGTCAGCGAGGCGCCTGCCACCGTGGCGGGGTTGATCCTTTTCCTGAGGAGAAGCCCGATGCTTACCGTGATCGCGAAAGCGATGTATACGGCCATCATGCCTTCGTGGAAACCAATCACGAGATCACTCAATAGCATGGCGATCAATGGAATGGCAAATGCAAGGTACTTCCTCCCGAAATAAGCACCACCAAACAAGGCCATTGCTGCAATGGGTGTGAAATTGGGCCAGTGGGGGATGAGACGCATCAACGCACCGGCAAAGACGATTCCGGTCAAAACAGCAAAGCGGGTATTCCAGATCTTATTGTTCATGTGTTTGAATTTAATAGTATGTGGCAAAATTATTAAATTTTACAAAGCGTAAAAGAAGTTTTTATAAGAACACGAAAATACTATTTTTGTTTAAGCATTTAAGCAATACTTATGAAAAAGCCGAACAACATTTTGTTAGTAACTCTAATTGTCTCACTCATATCCTGTACCGTGAAAGAAAAAGCTGACCTTATCATAAAAAATGCCACGATCTATACCGTCGACAATACCTTTACAATGGCAAGAACCCTGGTTGTTGGAAACGGAAAGATCCTGGCCGTTGGCGGTGATGAGCTGGCACAAAAGTATACGGCATCACAGGTAATTGATGCAAATGGTGCATATGTTTATCCGGGCTTTTACGATGCACATTGCCATTTTCTCAGTTACGGTCTGAGTAAACTCCAGCGTGCGGATCTTGTGGGAACAAAATCGTTTGATGAGGTTCTGGAGAGGGTTGCAGCGCATGCGGCAAAATCGGATGCCGGATGGATAGAAGGCAGGGGATGGGACCAGAACGACTGGGAGGTGAAAGCATTTCCCGACAGGAAAAAGCTGGATGTCCTCTTTCCCGACAGGCCGGTCAACCTTACCCGCATTGACGGCCATGCAGCCCTCGTCAACGGGGAAGCCCTGAGAAGGGCAGGCATTACGGCCGACACAAAAGTTGTGGGTGGAGAGGTGCTCCTAATCGATGGCGAGCCTTCGGGCATACTTATCGACAATGCCATTGAGCTGGTTAGCGAGCAGATCCCGGAAAATAGCCCGGAATTGCAGTCGGCTGCCCTGATAAAAGCCCAGGAAGATTGTTTTAGGGTCGGCCTGACCTCGGTAATGGATGCCGGCCTTCCGGTGAGCGATATCATGATCATCGATTCCCTGCAGAAGCAGGGCGAAATGAAAATGAGGATCAATGCCATGCTGACACCCATGGACAGCAATTACCTCAATTTCATGAAAAGAGGCCATTACAGGACCGATCGCCTCCATGTGAACTCGGTCAAGCTTTACGCTGATGGTGCTCTGGGATCCAGGGGAGCCTGCATGATCGAGCCTTACAGTGATGATGCCGGAAACCATGGGCTTATCATGTACCCGGAAGCGTATTACAGGGAAGTGATAGAACATGCCATTGAATATGATTTCCAGGTGAATACCCACGCAATAGGGGATTCGGGGAACAGGTTCATCCTCGACCTGTATGCAGAATACCTGCAGGGACCCAACGACAGGCGCTGGAGGGTGGAACATGCACAGATCCTTCACCCGGATGATTTCGAAAAATTCGGCGCGTATAACATTATACCCTCTGTACAATCAACGCATTGTACATCAGACATGTACTGGGCTGTTGACAGGGTAGGGCCGGAGCGGATCAAAGGAGCCTATGCCTGGCAGAAGCTGCTTGAACAGAACGGCTGGCTGCCCAACGGGACTGACTTTCCCATAGAAGATATCAGTCCGTTGAAAACCTATTATGCAGCGGTCTCCCGTAAAGACCTGGAAGGATATCCCGAAGGGGGATTCCAGCCCGAAGAAGGCCTGGACAGGGAAGAAGCCTTGCGCTCGATCACTATCTGGGCTGCAAAAGGAGCATTCGAAGAGAATGAAAAAGGAAGCCTGGAAGTTGGGAAACTGGCGGACCTGGTGATCCTCGACAAAGATATTATGAACATACCTGAGGCGGAGATCCCCGGTGCGAAAGTTTTATACACAATCGTTAACGGGGAAACAGTATTTGACGGGAGGTAGATTCTGGTTCCTGGTTACTCGTTACTTGTTCCTGGTTACTCGTTACTCGTTGCTCGTTACTCGTTACTCGTACCTAATACCTGCTGCCTGCTGCCAACTGCCTACTGCCTACTGCCTACTGCCTACTGCTTACTGCCTACTGCCTACCTACTGTCAACTGTCAACCCTCAACTTTTCCGGTAACCCATACTTCTCCATAAACTTCATAAAAACAGCAGGTTTGTCGGCACCGTGCGTTGCAAGCTTCCGCAGGATCTTATCGGGCGATTTCGGGGTAAAGAGACTGTCTGCGTTCTTACTGAAATATTTATCGGCATAACATACGATCTCTTGCTCAACGCTGACTGGGATCATGTCCCTGGCGGGAAGCGGCAGCTTGTTATTGATCACATCATCTTTGCTGATGCCGACACCTACATGCCTTTCACAAACCAGGGCATGTTCAGGGTAGCCTTCCTTTTCCAATAGTTCACGGCCCAGGTATCCATGCGCCAGGTAAGGGTGCTCCCCGTGACAGCCGATCATTGGTGCAATTGTCATAAAGATCCCGATATCATGCAGCAGTGCGCTTGTATGCACGAACACAATGTCGGGATGAAACTCCGGATGGTTTTTTGCGATCTCAACTGCCAGTTCCGCAACAGCCAGGCTATGCTGGTAAAGGTAGTTGTATGCAACACTATCTTCAGCGTAGTATTTTTTCATGATCGCAACAGCCTGTTCGGGAGTCATGATACAAAGATAGGAAATTGGGCATTCGGCTCCGGGCCTCTGGTTTCAGGAAATGAAACATATCCAATGTAAGATGCAACGGCGCATGAGAATTGCGCAATGCCGATTGTGAAATTATATTTCCTCATGCTGCATCCTGCGCCTGCATCTTCTTCCTGTAGTCTGTTGGGGTCATGCCTGTATTTTTCTTAAACGCAGTATTAAAGACCGATTTGGAGTTAAAGCCGACCTCGTAAAGGATCTCAAGGATGGTGTGATCCTTTTTTTCGGGATCGGAGAGGAGCATTTTAGCTTCCTCAATACGGTGATTGTTGGTGTAAGTATAAAAGTTTTGTTTCAGGTCGATATTCAGTATCTGGGAAAGATGATGTGAAGGGATATCACAAAGCCGTGCCAGCCGGGTCAGGGTCAGTTGCGGATCCAGGTATGACTTTTCATTAATCATGACGGTCCTGAGCCTGCTGAGCATGACCTGGCGATCGTCCGCTGTCAAGGCAGAGCTCTTATAAGGGTCCTCTTCCAGGCTCAGTACAACATGAGGTATCTTCAGGCCTTTATAAACGATCATGCTGGCATAGAATAGGAAGGCTAATTCAATGAAAATGCGAAAAACTGATGCGTAATCCTCTTTCAGTACGCCGAAAAGATAACCGGAAACAAAGATCGCTTTCCAGAGCAGGAATGCACCCACCAGGAACACCAGCCAATGGTACATGTCGTGGCTGTATGTTGAATTATAGAGCTTTAGTTTGATCCGGTATTCCACCAGGAGGTAAGTGATGGCAATGGCATATACAAAGAATTGTATCCAGAGCAGGGTACCATCTACAAGAAATGGGTTGAAGAGTTCATCACCCAGTAAAATACTGGTCTTTGTGCTGCCCGGGTAAAAATGAAAATAAATGAGGAAGTATCCCAGTACCAGTATGAAAGGCAAGAAATGAAATCCGTCATACCACCGTATACCCTGCTTATCCGTGGTCACGGACCTGGTATACAGGAACAGGAAAGGGGCATAGAGGAACAGGACCGGCACTCCCATCACATACAGGTCGGGGTATCGGTATATAAGACCAGGGTAGAAGTATGATGCAAAGAAAATGATGATCAGGGCCCTGCTGATGAAAAAGGCCGAAAGGAAAAACCTGGGCATCCTTTTGCCCCTTTTTTGCAACAGGATGATCATTGAAAAAAGGATCAGCAGGAAAGCCGATATAAACTGGATGATCTTATCTGCTTCTTCTAAGAACATAGCTGTTAATCAGCCCTAAGTTAGGAGATTTTATCTGAAAAACATACAATCCGCCGGAAAGTGGTCTCAAATCAAGAGAGATATGGTTTCTTCCCTGTATACAGCCATGCTGTTTTGTGCTTATGACTACCCTGCCTGAAATATCAAAGAGGGCGTATTCAATCGTTTCGGTCATATTTGTGTGAAAGGAAACCACTGCCTGATCTGCACAAGGATTCGGATATATGAGCAATTCTTGATTGTAAGGGTTAGAATGCCCTGTTCCGGTTTCACCATATGGGTAGGGGGTCAGTCCGATTACCTTAATGTGATCGTGAATGGTATCGGATGCAAGCACATTGATCTGGGGGCCTTCCATGCGGTGGACCTCATATGATTTTCCGGCAGTATCGTTTTGCAGCTCCAGATAATCCAGGAATTCTTCTTTGTATTCCGGCGACCAGTAGTGCATGGGTACCACCACGCCGGGCCTGATGAGGTCGATGAATTTTTCGGCTTCCGGGATAAAGGGGTAGATTCCCTCGATGGTCATGAGCAGCAGGTCGATCCTGTCAGGGAATTTCTGCAGGAACAGTGCCTGCTGTCCGGGGTCGTCGATATTCATGATCTCGGCCTGTGCATCGCCCAGGTGGCAGATCCTGTATCCCATAAAGTTAAACATGAAACTGGTGTTGGATTCCACTGCCGGATTAGTTTCACATGTCCGAACGGGATATATCCAAAGGTCCATAATGTTGAGTGTATCCAGCATGTCGATGGTGTAGGGCACGTATGGTGGCACCCTGCTTTCGTCGTAATGGTCCAGGTGGTAATGGGAATAACTCATTACTGCCGGGATCATGCTGCCTATACCGTATATAGGGCTGTTCAGACCCCAGCAATAGGAAGTACCATAGTCGGTAAGCACCTTAAAGTCATAGAAATCCATAACAAATGAAGCATGCCCCAGGTAGTGAAGGTTAACCGTGCCGGGTTGGGATTTCAGGGGATTCAGGCTCATCAGCAGGATGATACAGGTGAGGGATAAGGATCTTTTTGAATATTTCATTGTTTTTTCTGCAAAATATTTCACCCTGAAGGCGAAGTCGACCTGCTCAAGGCAGCCGAACCCATTGGATATCAAAAATCAAAATTTGAAATCGGAAATCAAAATGGACATCTGAAATGCGAATCGCTCAATGACGGATGTGAAATGAAAAAAGCCGCATTTCTGCGGCTTTTTTGTGATCCCGCTGAGGCTTCCCTCGTCGGAGTCTATATTGAGCGCAATGTACTCGGGATAAACTTCTCGCCTCAGCTTAGCCATCTTTAATCTACCTTGAGATTTATTTTGACAACACAGAATACAGAATCGACAATAAAAAAGCCGCATTTCTGCGGCTTTTTTGTGATCCCGCTGAGGCTCGAACTCAGGACCCACGGCTTAAAAGGCCGTTGCTCTACCAACTGAGCTACGGAATCAGTTTTGCGGCTGCAAAGGTACTTGTTTTTTTTGAAATTCCAAGACTGTTTTCTTGAATTTTTTGATTTCTGCCCATTGGATACAAGTAGGCAGTAAGCAGTAGGCAGTAGGCAGTAGGCAGTATGCAGTAGGCAGCAGGCATTATTTAATGACTTCCGATTTCTGGCTTCAGATTTCTGATTTCTGATATCATTGAAGGATCCCTTTTCCTTCACGTACCATCTCAGGCTCACTCCCGGTACAATCAATGATGGTTGAAGCCACATTGTCGCCATAGCCTCCGTGCACCACGAGGTCGACACGGTTGGCGTATCGCTCGAAGATCAGTTCCGGGTCGGTGGTATATTCGATGATCTCGTCATCATCATGAACGGAAGTCGACATAATGGGGTTGCCCAGCATATACACAATGTCCCGTGCAATGTTATTGTCGGGGATCCTGATCCCGATCGATTTTTTCCTGCTCTGGAAGATCTTGGGAACCTTGTTGCTGGCACCGAGAATGAAGGTAAACGGACCGGGGAGGTTCCTTCGCATCATCTTGTAAACGGCGTTGTCGATCGGCCTGGAATATTCCGACAGGTGGCTCAGGTCATGGCAGATGAAACTGAAGTTTGCCTTTTCTTTCTTTACTCCTTTGATCTGTGCAACACGATCAACAGCCTTCGGTTTGTAAATGTCACATCCGATGGCATAAATGGTATCGGTAGGAAAGATGATCACTCCGCCGTCCATGAGGCACTCAACCACCAGCCTTATCTGGCGTTCCGCGGGATTATCGGGATGTATTCTCAGCAACATCGTTCAATCACTATATCGTTCAATCGTAGAATCGCTCAATAAAAAAAGGGTAAGTTCCTTACATCGCACCGCTACAACCGCCTACCCTTGCTTCCTTCCGGATCTGGGGGAATTCAGCGGGAGCTGGTCGTGAAAGACTTACCCACTACAAAAGTACAACAAATTCTTTGAATTGGGCTATTTCTTGCAGAAATTCTAAATTCTAAACAAATTCCAGGTTCCAGGCCCCAGGATCCAAAACAAGTTCCAAACTCCAAAACTATCAACTTCCTCAACACTCAGCATTCAACACTCAATACTACCCAAAGTCCAGAGCCAAATGCCCAACACCCGATAATTAAATGTGCTGAGGTAATTCAGAAATTCCTTATGTTTGCATAAACCTAAAAAACCAGCAAAATGGAAGAAAAAACTGCTTCTGCCGGTCAATCGGCATTGTACTACGCGCTTCTTGCCGGGATTGCATTGATCCTGACCCACCTTATCCTGTACGTTGCAGGTATTAATGAAAGTACTGCAGGACAGGTAATCTCATTTGTGATATTCGTGGCGGCAATCGTTGTCATCCAGCTTGATTTTAGAAATAAGAAACTTGGTGGATACATTTCATACGGGAAGGCTGTTAAGATCGGCTTCCTTTCCATACTTTTTGCCTCCATCATTGTGGCGATCTATATGTTCATTTACCTGAGTTATATCAACCCGGGAGAATTGACACAGCGACTGCTGGATGCACAGCAGGAAATTTATAATTACGGGCTGTCACCTGAACAGGAAGCACAGCAACTGAAGATGCAGGAATACATCCATACACCAATATTTTATTCCATATTTACCATTGTAGGGTATGCTATATTGGGCATTATTCTGGCTTTGATCACGGCCATCTTTGTCAAAAAAGAAGAAAAAGTATCCCTCGGATAAACAAATGGATATATCCCTTGTCATACCCCTTCTGAATGAGGAAGAGTCCCTGCCTGAACTCTTGACCTGGATCGACCGTGTGATGCAGGAAAACAAGTATTCCTACGAGGCCATACTGGTAGATGATGGCAGTACCGATTCTTCCTGGAAGGTCATCGAAGGACATGCGGAAAGCAATCCTGCCATAAAAGGAATTCGCTTTAAGCGAAATTACGGAAAATCAGCTGCACTCAATTCAGGCTTTGAAGTGGCTTCGGGAGAGGTGGTCATTACCATGGATGCCGATCTGCAGGACAGCCCTGATGAGATCCCCGGTCTCTACAAAATGATCAAAGAAGAGGGGTATGATCTCGTTTCGGGATGGAAGAAAAAACGGCACGACCCACTTGGCAAGACCATACCCTCGAAATTCTTTAACAGGGTTACCCGGATCATGTCGGGCATCAAACTGCATGACTTTAATTGTGGTTTGAAAGCCTATAAGCTGGACCTGGTGCAGAGCATAGAGGTGTACGGGGAAATGCACCGCTACATTCCCGTTATCGCCAAATGGGCCGGTTTCAGGAAAATTGGTGAAAAGGTGGTGATACACCAGGAAAGAAAGTACGGAAAGACAAAATTTGGTGTGGAACGCTTTATCAAGGGTTTCCTTGATCTGCTGTCGATCACCTTTGTCACCCGTTTTGCCAAGAAACCCATGCATTTTTTCGGGACGATAGGCACATTGTTCTTCCTTGCCGGCGGCATCATCTCGTTCTGGATCATTCTTGAAAAGGTGCTGCGCTTTGCCAGGAGGGACGTGGTTGACCAACCCCTGTTTTACCTGGCATTGCTTGCCATGGTCGTAGGGGTACAGCTATTCCTGGCAGGATTCCTGGCAGAAATGATCTCCAGGAACTCCCCGGATCGCAACAAATACATTATTGACACCCGACTGGGACATGAAGAAGCCGGAAGGGATTAAGATTGCCAATGCCCGTTGCCAAGAAAATAGTGATCGTTGGACCTGCCCATCCGCTGCGGGGAGGAGGCATGTCGACCTTCAACGAGCGACTGGCTAAGGCATATTCCGACAGGGGAGATGATGTACAGATCTTCAGTTTCAGCATGCAATATCCTTCTTTCCTCTTTCCCGGGAAGTCGCAGTTCACCGATGAACCTGCCCCGGAGGGTATCCGCATCAGGAGCACCATCAACAGCATCAATCCCATCAGCTGGTATCGTACCGGGAGAACCATCAGGAAACTTGATCCCGACCTGGTCATTATCAGGTACTGGATACCTTTCATGGGACCTGCACTGGGAACGATCGCACGCAGGATAAGGAAAAACAGGCGGACACGCATCATTGCCATCACCGACAATGTGATACCGCATGAGAAAAGGCCGGGCGACAAGATCATGACAAGATATTTTCTCAAACCCATCCATGGCTTCGTCACCATGTCGAAGTCGGTGATGAACGACCTTGCGCTTTTCAATGAAACAAAGCCCCGCACGCTTTGTCTTCACCCGCTTTACGATAATTACGGCGATCCAATCGGAAAGAGGGACGCCCTGGAAGCACTGCATTTGCTCCCCGGGAACAAGTACCTGCTTTCATTTGGCCTGGTCAGGAAATACAAAGGGCTTGATCTGCTCATCAGGGCGCTGGCCAGCAAAAAACTGGCCCACCTGCCCCTGAAACTTATCGTAGCAGGCGAGTTTTATGATGATTTTGCATCATACAGGAAACTTGTTGAAGAATTGGGAGTCTATGATAGAGTTATCATGGAAAACACCTTTATACCGAATGCCGAGGTAGTCCGGTATTTTTGTGCGGCCGACCTTGTCGTACAGCCCTACCGCGATGCCACTCAAAGCGGGGTGACCCAGGTGGCATATCACTTCGATAAGCCCATGGTCGTATCAAATGTTGGCGCCTTACCCGAAATGGTTCCCGACGGCAAGGCAGGCTACGTGGTCGACCCTGATCCTGAATCCATTGCGGAGGCGATAAGGAAGTTCTTCGATGAGAACAAGCAGGACGAGTTTTCAGCCAATGTTCGGGAGGAAAAGAAGAAATACAGCTGGGACGTGTTCCTGGCAGCCATAGATGCACTCGTCGACAAAACGAAATTTTGATGAAAAATATATACAGAAGCAAAGCTCCTTTGAGGCTGGGACTGGCAGGTGGCGGAACCGATGTTCCACCCTATTCCGACCTTTATGGCGGTGCCGTGCTGAATGCGACCATCAATAAATATGCCTATGCTACCATTACACCACGTAATGATGGCAAGGTAGTGTTCAAGTCACTGGACAACGGCCAGAACCTGGTTTACGATGCCGTTGAGCATCTGGAGATCAACGGTGAGCTTGACCTTTTGAAAGGGATCTACAACAGGATCGTAAAGGATTATTCAAAAGAACCGCTGTCATTTGAATTATCCACGATCGTGGATGCCCCACCGGGATCGGGACTGGGTACGTCATCTACCCTCGTGGTAACCATACTGGGTGCATTTGCAGAGTGGCTGCGATTGCCTTTTGGAGAATACGACATGGCACGGCTGGCATATGAGATCGAACGGATCGACCTGAAAATGGCAGGGGGGAAACAAGACCAGTATGCAGCCACCTTCGGCGGAGTGAACTTTATGGAATTCTTCAACGGTGAGAAGGTCGTGGTGAATCCATTGAGGATACGCAGCGAATATCTCGATGAGCTTGCATACAACCTTGTGCTGTTCAATACGGAGACCAGTCGCCTATCTTCGGAGATCATCAGCAGGCAGGCCAGGAATATCGAGGAAAAAGACGCTACTTCGCTGGATGCAACACATAAGCTGAAAATACAGGCCATGATGATGAAAGAGGCTATATTGAGGGGTGAACTGGATAAGATCGGGGAAATACTCGATTTTGGCTGGCACAATAAAAAGCTCCTTGCCCCGGGCATTACCAATCCCATGATCGATGAGATGTACAATATTGCACTTGAAAACGGTGCTTCGGGAGGAAAGATATCGGGTGCCGGCGGGGGAGGATTTATTTTATTCTACTGTCCGAACAACTCGCGCCACAAGGTCATCAATGCCCTTTCGAAATATGGCGTGGCACATCCCTATGAATTCACGGTTACCGGATTAAAGTCCTGGTCCATATAGAATGATGAATAATGAACATGGAACATGGAATGACGAAGTGATTTATTATTCTTCCTTCATATTTTTCCTGGCTGTTTTAACGCTTTGCATAAAATTACTTATCAGTTCATCGTTTTCCTTTAATACCAAATCCTTCGACTCTTTAACTCCAAGCATTTCCAGTCTTTCCAGAATTCTTAATCCTGAATTGGTTTCCCTTAATTCTTTCAATGCAATAAGTAATTTATGGATAAAATCCCTGCGTGATTCTCCACTCTGAGCCTCAGCATAATTCAATGCTGCTGAAGATGCAGATCGAATTAATTGATTTGAAAAGTAAATTCCTGTGGGTGTTTTGGGCAGTTTCTCCGCCAATTTGATGATGTTAACCGAAAAGTTAATCATCCTTTCATCCAAGTCGAATGTTTTCATATCAGTAATAATTAGGATTCTATCTAATTAATACAGTAAACAGAAAAATGTCACACTTCAGACAGAGATAAATTCAAATAAAAAACACTTCAACATTCCATGTTCCATGTTCATTATTCTTTATTCACGAGGTATACAAGTTCTTCAGCCGTCTTTTTGCCATAGTGAAGCAGACCGTAACGATCAACCTGCTCAGGAGAGAGGTCCTCTAAGATGTCGGTCGTATGAATGGTAAATCCTGCTTCTGCCAGCCGGTCGGTGTAGTCGAGGCCGTATTCCCTTACATGGTCGCGCTGGCCAAAGTGTTTTTCCCTTTCTGCAGGATCCGTGATGGAGAAATCTTCGTAGGTCGTTTTTCGCTTTTCGTTGATAGGAGAATTGAGCA
The DNA here is from genome assembly GCA_036351275.1 of Bacteroidales bacterium. GTDB lineage: Bacteria > Bacteroidota > Bacteroidia > Bacteroidales > B18-G4 > B18-G4. The sequence goes on along the minus strand of JAZBOU010000195.1, from coordinate 4,802 downwards.
CTGCCCATCCACCGGGTCTTAACACCCGGTAGAACTCTTTCATCGCCTTCAGGTCGTCGTCGACATGTTCTAGGGTATGGTTGCAGATAATGGTATTGAATGTATTGTCTTCAAAGGGAATATCCCTGATGTCCAGTTTAACATCGGCCAGAGGAGACTCAAGATCTCCAGTAATATAATCCAGGTTTTCGAGGGCCTTAAAACGTTTAATAAAACAGTATTCGGGTGCAATGTGCAACACCTTTAACCCGGCTGTAAAAAAATCCGTATGGTCCCTGAGAAACAGCCACATGATGCGGTGGCGCTCCAGTGAAAGGCAGCCCGGGCACAATGCATTCTCGCGTTTGATAACCCTTCCATAAGGAAGGAATTTCCTGTATTTTCTCCCGCAAACCGGGCATTCCCTGTTGTTCCCCACATAGAACACCGAGATCATTCTCAATACAATATGACTGATACGCTGCAGGTATCGCCGGGGAACAAATCGAGTAAGTATGCTGATGATGGTTTTCATGCATGGCAAAAGTAGTTAATTTAGTTTATTGGTTTATTAGGAAATGAGTTACGAGCAACGAGCAACGAGCAACGAGCAACGAGTAACAAGCAACCAGTAGCCAGAAGCTATTTTTTATTACCTTGCATTTTCTATTTCATGTCGTACAAAACTTTGATCGGGCGATTTTTGATCTGGCGGCAGGAGCACCTGAGCGACCGGTATTTCATTATTCTTCTCAGCGCGTTGATTGGTTTCCTTGCCGGGATTGCCGCTTACTCGCTCAAATCGGCGGTTTTCTATATCGAAGACCTGCTTACGGCACAGTTCAGGATACAATCGCAGAATTACTGGTATGTGGTCTATCCCGCCATTGGAATTGTGTTGACCGTAATATTGATCCGGTATATCTTTCGCGACAGGGATACCCATGGCATACCCAGGATACTGTATGTGATCAGCAGGCTTGATGGAAAGATGCGCTTTCACAAAACCTTCTCTTCATTACTTGGAAGTTCGCTGACAGCTGGTTTTGGCGGATCGATTGGGTTGGAGTCGCCCATCATCTCTTCCGGGGCTTCGATCGGATCGACCATGGCACAGTTCCTGAGGCTGAACTACCGGTATACAACGCTCCTTATCGGCTGCGGCGCTGCCGGGGCCATTGCTTCTATCTTTACAACCCCGATAGCAGCGGTAATTTTCAGCCTGGAGGTACTCATGCTTGACCTCACAACAGCATCGATCATACCACTGCTGATGGCATCGGTTACGGGAGCAATTACGACAAAACTGCTGCTTGCAGAGAAAATGCTGGTGCATTTCAAGGTCACCGAGGATTTTGCCATTTCAGATGTACCATTTTTTATTGTGCTGGGCATACTGGCCGGATTGTTGTCGCTATACTTTAATCGCATGCACTTTGCCGTTGCCAACCTTGCAAACAGAATAAATAATGATTGGTTAAGGGCTGCCATTTGCGGAGTATCACTGGGATTGCTCATTTTTATCTTCCCCACGCTTTACGGGGAGGGGTATGACAGCATCCAAATGATCGTATCCGGTAATTCCGAAGGTCTCCTGAACAACAGTTTTTTCTATTCCTTTCGTGACCAGGTTTGGGTTTTCATATTGTTGATCGTTGCAATCATGCTGTTGAAGATCGTTGCCACCACCCTCACAACGGAAGGAGGTGGCATAGGCGGGATATTCGCCCCCAGTGCCGTAACAGGCGGGTTCATGGGTTTTGCTTTTGCAAGGATCATTAACAACCTGAAGCTCTTTGCTCCCTTGCATGAGGGAAATTTTACCCTGGTAGGGATGGCCGGGGTGCTGGGAGGTGTGCTGCATGCTCCGCTCACGGCCATATTCCTGATCGCTGAGATGACCAATGGTTATGAGCTCATTGTACCACTGATGCTGGCCACAGCTGTATCCTTCTTTACGATCAAAACCTTCGACAGGCATTCGATATTTACGCGGCAACTGGCTATTCGCGGAGACCTTATAACGAGAGATAAGGACCAGACCGTGCTCACCGTGCTGAATATCAAAAACGTTATTGACAAGGATGTTGCTACGATCGACAAGGGTCTTACCCTGGGTGACCTTACAAAGGTAATTGCCAGATCGAAACGCAATATGTTCCCTGTCGTGGATGAGAATAAGCGCTTTCTCGGGGTTGTAGACATGGACGACATTCGTGCCGACATGTTCGATGTGTCGAAATACGATACTCCCATACAGCATTATATTTTCCAGCCGCTGGACCATGTTTCTTCCCATGACTCCATGAAAGCTGTTATGGACAAGTTTAACGCGACCGGATATTATAACCTGCCCGTTATTGATGATGGAATATATGTAGGGTTTGTATCAAGGGCGCATGTGTTGAATGCCTACCGGCAGACGCTGAAGTATGTTTCGCAGGAGGAATAGCTCGTTTCTGGTTCCTGCTTACTCGTTTTACCAGAAACCAGCAAAGAGTGACCAGCAACATCTTATCGTATTTTGCCCTATCTTTACACCAATATGATCAAAGAAGCCATCATACTGGCCGGGGGATTTGGTACCCGGCTCCGAGATGTGATCGGGGAGGATATCCCCAAACCCATGGCTCCCGTCAACGGGAAACCATTCCTCGAGTACCTCCTTCATTATCTTAATAAATGGGGAGTGGAAAGGGTAATATTGGCAACAGGGCATTTACATGAGCCAATAGAAGAACATTTTGGCGATTCATATAGTCGGCAGGAGATCATTTACTCAAGGGAAACAGAACCGCTGGGAACCGGGGGTGCTGTGAAGAAAGCCATGGAATATGTGAACGGGTATTCCTGCTATGTGATCAATGGTGACACTTTTTTTGATGTGAACCTCTGGAAAATGGAAAATGCTTTCAGAGCTAAGGAAGCCGAGGCAATGATGGCTTTGCGCAAAGAGGGTAATGTATCGCGGTATGGTGTGGTCAAGATCGATCTTGAAAACCGGATCACCGATTTCAAAGAAAAAGGCTCGGAAACAGGTATGGGATTTATCAACGGTGGCACATACATCCTGCTTAGAAAACATTTCATGGAACTTCCGCTTCCGGACAAGTTCAGCCTGGAGAAGGACTATTTCGAGAAATATTACAAGAAGCATCGTATCTTTGGTGTACGTTGTTACAGTTTTTTCCTGGATATAGGTATCCCGGAAGATTATGAAGAAGCACAGCATGCATTTGAAGGACTTATCATTGAATAATGAGTGGACTCTGTTTCTCGACCGCGATGGCGTGATCAATGAACGCCTGGCAGGGGATTATGTAAAAACCCCTGAAGAGTTCCGGTTTATTGAAGGGGTACCGGAAGCCCTGGCCAAACTTTCAAAGGTTTTCGGACTGATCATCATCGTGACCAACCAGCAGGGGATAGGGAAGGGGTTGATGACGGAAGAAGACCTGCGGATCATCCACGACATCATGATCAGCGGCATTCAGGAAGCCGGAGGGCGCATCAACAAGATCTATCACAGTTCCCACCTTGACAGGGAAGACAATGCCATGCGCAAACCCAACACCGGAATGGCCGAGCAGGCAAAGATCGATTTTCCTGAAATTGACTTCTCCATGTCGGTGATGGTAGGCGACAGCCAGGCAGATATGGAATTTGGCCGAAGGATGGGAATGATAAATGTATATATCGGCGATATCAGTAATCCAAAAGCCCATATTGACCTGGTTATCAAATCTCTGCCGGATCTCATTCCTCATCTGAACGTTTAATGATTAACCCCCTTTCATTCATGCATAAAATCATCTTACTGTGGATATGGGTCATTCTTGCTTCTTCGGCTTTCGGACAAAACAAGTTTGAAAAAGAGGACCGCATGAAAGAGCAAATGGTGCCGGAAACCGCAAAGTCATTTGTTCTTTTCGATGGGTTGAAAACGAAGGTGCGGTGGTATCTTGAAGAAAACCTGGAGGGATACTCCATCGAAGCCAAGCTGAAATATGATGGCAAGAGGTACAGCATTGAGTTCGACACTTCTGGCGTATTTCAGGATATAGAAATAGAAGCAGTTTTTGGAGGGCTGACTTTGAACACGGGTATGAAGATTACGGAAGAACTGGGTTCAAGTTTTTCGAAATACAAGGTTCAAAGGCTGCAGCATCAATACAGCGGGAATATCCCATCATTCAGTTCCTTTCTTTATTCCCTTGAAACCAGGAATGAATACATCCTTAAATATGAGATCGTGGTGAAGGGAAAAACCGAAGACGGCTGGAACCTTTATGAATTGCTGTTTGATCAGGATGGAGCACTTGAAAAGCGTTCCAGGATCATTTTCAGAAATACCGACAACCTTGAATTTTAAGAAACTAACATACATTTTACTTATTCTCATACTTGCCGGTAATGCAGATCTTTCAGCACAGGGATTTTATCGTGCCGGCTTTCTGCCCGGGCTCAATCTCAGCAAAGGTTTGCCGAAAGGATTTAACCTGAACTTCAAGGCGGAGTCGAGACAGGGGATCATGGCAGGAACTTTTGGCGAATCCGGGGAATGGAAATATAACTATTACCTCACTGATCTTGCGCTTCTTGCTACGAAGAAAGTTGGTCTGAACAACAGGATCGCATTGGGATACCAGCTCAGGTTGCGTGATAACCTTACTGTACACCGTACAATACAGCAGTTTACGCTTTTACGCTCATATCGCTTTGTGCGCACTGCCCACCGCTTTGCCGCTGACGAATCTTTTGCAAGCGGGTTGAGTATGGAACTCAGGCTGAGGTACAGGTTTACAGCCGAGATCCCTTTCAGT
>JAZBOU010000194.1:0-2509 GCA_036351275.1 Bacteroidales bacterium | reverse complement strand
GCACCTGCATATGAATCCCGAATTATCCTTCCGCGAATTTGAAACAGCAAACTATATTGTTTCAAAACTCAAAGAATATGGGATCCCGTATCAGTCGGGCGTGGCGAAAACAGGCATTGTAGCACTGCTTGAAGGAAAGGATCCCCAAAGCCGGGTGGTGGCATTACGTGCCGATATGGATGCATTGCCGCTGTCGGAAAAGAATGAAGTCCCGTATCGGTCAGAAAACGAAGGGATCATGCATGCCTGCGGGCATGATGCTCATATGGCCTGCCTGCTGGGAGCCGCACGCATACTTCAGGAAATTAAAGAGGACCTTCGCGGAACAGTGAAACTGATTTTCCAGCCCAGCGAGGAATACTATCCGGGAGGGGCTAAAGTGATGATCGAAGAAGGCGTGCTTGAAAACCCGGAACCGGATGTGATCTTTGGCCAGCACGTTTTCCCGGAACTGGATGCAGGCAGGATAGGAATGCGCCCGGGCAAGTATATGGCTTCCACCGATGAAGTACACATTACAGTGAAAGGCAGGGGCGGCCATGCTGCTATCCCGGATAAGGTTATTGATCCGGTGCTTGTTGCTTCGCACATCGTTGTTGCATTGCAACAGATCGTGAGCAGGAGGTCATCACCCACCATGCCAACGGTAGTATCTTTTGGAAGGATCATTGGTGATGGTAAAACCAATATCATCCCTGATGAAGTGCAGCTCGACGGGATTATCCGCACCTTTGATGAAAAGTGGCGAAATGAGATCAAAGAAGAGATCATCCGGATTGCCTGCGGGATATCCGAAAGCATGGGCGCCGGCTGTGAGGTGAATATCGAACAGGGCTACCCGGCACTGGTGAATGATGAAGAGCTGACGAAGAGGGCATGGTCGTATGCGCTCGAATACCTGGGCGAAGAAAATGTAGAAGCCCTTGACATGAGAATGACTGCAGAAGATTTTGCTTATTTTGCCCAGGAAAAACCGGCCTGTTTCTTCCGCCTGGGTACCCGGAATGAAAAGAAAGGCATTGTTTCCAACCTGCATTCGGCCACCTTTGATATAGACGAGAACGGGCTGGAAACAGGGATGGGCATCATGGCCTGGTTCGCAGTTTCAGAGCTTTTTAGGAAGGAAGGGAATTAGCCTTTTGGGCTTACTGCAATTAATAGCTTCTGTTTTCCTGTATCCCATAAATCTGTAAATTTATCAGTTAGTCTTTAAATTTTTATGATCGTAAACGGCAAAGAATATCGTACAGTATGGATGGAAGGCGGGACCGTGTTCATGATCGACCAGAATGAATTGCCTTTCGAATTTGTTGTGGTTGAGACCCATACATACATTGAAACCTGTCAGGCTATCCGGCATATGACCATAAGGGGTGCCGGTGCCATTGGTGCCGCTGCTGCATTTGCGATGGCACAGGCCATTTTGCAGGCTCCAAAGAAAGGCAGGGAGGAATTTATCGCCAACGCCCGTTATGAGATCGAGGCCACACGTCCGACTGCCAGAAACCTTTTTTATGCAACTGAGAGGGTCTTCAAAATGGGCAGGGACTCTGCCGAAAAGGCAATTATAGAAGCCCAGAATATTGCTGATGAAGATGCCAGCGATTCCCGGAATATTGGCAGGCACGGGAACCGGCTCATCAAGAAAAACGATCGTATCGCGACCCACTGCAATGCAGGCTGGCTTGCATTTGTGGATTATGGAACAGCTCTGTCGCCTGTTTACCAGGCTCATGCCGACAATAAAGATATATTCGTTTATGTCGATGAAACAAGGCCAAGAGGGCAGGGCGCCAGGCTTACCGCCTGGGAACTATATCAGGCAGAAGTTCCACACCTGATCATACCGGATAATGCCACGGCTTCCCTGATGGCACAGGGTAAGGTCAACCTCATGCTGGTCGGTGCCGACCGCATCGCTGCCAATGGCGACGTGGCAAATAAAATAGGTACCCTCGAAAAAGCCATTGCAGCGAAATATTACAACATACCATTCTATGTTGCGGCTCCCACTTCAACGATCGACATGCAGTGCAGCAGCGGCAACAATATCATCATCGAAGAAAGGGACGAAAATGAGGTGCTGTATCAGAAAGGTCTCGACAGGGAAGGAAAGCTGAACGAGATACTGGTATGTTCTCCCGGTTCACATGCACTCAATCCCGCCTTTGATGTTACCCCTGCTGAACTTATTTCAGGGATCATCACCGAAAAAGGAGTCATAGATGCATCAGTGGAGGCAATCATGGCTTTGTTTGAATAATTATACCTTTGTATTATGGAGCTTACTTTAAAAGAAAAGTTTTTAATATTGGCCTATGATCCGGTTAAAGGAAAAAACCTGGCTACAAATTTCATCAGCTATGGCCTGGCAGGTGCCATACTTATGGAACTGGCAGAACTGAACAGGATCAAGATCGAAAAAAAGAGGGTAAAACTTACCGGCCATCAGAGAACCGGAGACCACGTACTCGATAATGCCCTGTCGCTAATAGATAAGGGCTCACGG
>JAZBOU010000193.1:0-18083 GCA_036351275.1 Bacteroidales bacterium | reverse complement strand
TCATCCTGCAGGTATAGGTTCCTCGCGCCAGGCCCGTGGCGTCGAATTCTACATGGTAGGTACCCGGATTTTGGACCCGGTTCACTAATTCGGCAATAAATCGGCCACTGGAATCAAAGATACTGATGTTGATATCAAATGTGGATTCCAGGGAATAGGATATCCGCGTTTTCCCACTAAAGGGATTCGGGACATTCTGGAATAATTGAAACCGGATGTCCTGCTCATCACCCACTGATACCAGCGGCGAGATATTCCATAGATCCAGATTATTTAGAACTGTATCAGTTGCTGTTTGCTGGAATAAGGCCACCTCATCCTGCGGCAGCCCCGCTGTAAAGGAATTACCCACAGTACTTTTCTGAAAAACAGAGGAATATATTACGCAGGCCATCAGGTAAGAACCACGAAGTGAGGGATGGTTCCAGTCGTTGGCGTGCAGGTAGTGCAAGGGATAGTTAAGGGAGTCAAGCACCCCGTACCATGCCCAGCCAACCGGGGAGATCTCAAAACCGATCTCGTCGGAATATTGCAGGGTGGTATCGTAAATGTGCCACTGCATATCCTCGTAGGTATCAGTCCAGTTGTTATACCAGGTCATCCCGTCCTCAAAAGCCCAGGGCAGGCAGAACTGAACTCTTGTTGTTGCACAATTAGCATGGACCTTGTCGCATAGTGTGACCAGGGCCGGGTATACCGGATGGTGTGTAATGCTGTCGGGGTAGGCCACCAGCACGCCCACACCCTGCAATACCACGTAATCCCAGTCTCGTTCATTTATTTTTGCTTCTGTTGCGGCACTGCTGGCGTGGTCGGCCAGGTACATGCCGTTCTGTCCCCACATTTCAATGTGTATGGGCGTGTCTGAACTGTCGGCCAGGTTTTCTACCAGCCCGGCAAGGTTGTTGAAATTGAAGTAACTGCTTCCGATCAGGAGTATTTCGCAGCTGTCCTGTGAAAACAGTTTTGCTGTGCTTAACAATAGAATGGAGCAGGTCAGGATTATTCTTTGAACGGTTTTCATAGCATGAATATAATGCTACCAAATACAGAACAGAAGAGGCGTTTTACAATCTAAGTGTTTGGCTTTACAGGCAGCGGAAATTCAGGCAGGTATATCATTTGTCATCATTCAAGTTTTCCATCCAGCCAGTGAATAATGTTTAACAGGAACTGGTAGTTTTCAGTAGCATATTCACTGTTCATTCCAGCCTTTCTCGGTTCCGGCCCTGCTACCTGGGCGGTGAACATGGCAGCTTCACCAAACACTGCGATCTTTCCTTTTCCGTATTTCATAAACGCCCCCTGCGACCATCCTCCTGCATCAATTTTTTTAGTGGTCTCATCAAAGACCCATGCGGTATCGGGAAGAAAATTCACAAATGCATCACTGAAAGTCAATATTGAAGTCGCATCACCAGGAATTGTAAATGCCTGCCCGGTAAAGGTCACAACTTCATGTACGTTTTCGGTTGTGTCCCTGCCTTTTGTGATAATGCAATCAGTTAGCGTCTTGTTATCCAGATTGAAGAATGCAATGCCTCTTGAAAGTGTGTCAAATACAAAGCCATTCGTGAACTCAAATCCGAAAGCTGCAGCAAGATCTTTCGATGCATCTGCCATTGGCATGTGGTCCGCAATGAGGAATAAGCTTCCTCCATCGGTCACCCATTTTTTCAGGGTTTCAATCTCCGCTCCGGTAAAGGCAGAAGGATCGGGTATCGTATAATCTTCTGCACGGTCACTCAGCGCGTTCGCGATGACAAGGATATTGCATTGTTCCAGTTCGCTTGCCCGGAACGTTCCGGGAAAGGCTTTAACATTGTATCCGTCTCTTTCCAGAAGCATGGCAAATGGCTTATACCGGCCATTCATGGTATGGAAGTTGTAATGTCCTTCATCGATACAGACCACCGGCCCGGTCCCGCTCGCATATGCCGGGTATTTTATTTCGGGATGATAAGTAGTGTCGGCGTTTTGCTGAGAGAAAAGTGCAAAGGGTATGAGGGCGATTAGGAAGATTAGGATCTTCATATTTATAGATTATTTGATGAGTTTTTTTGCGGGCAATTTCCTTCCATTCATGCTGAACACCAATCCCGAAATATTTCCTTCTTCATCCCGCTGAAAGATCACCAGGATATCACCGGGGTAGTGGATAAAGAACTGATCATTGCCTTCGGGCAGGATCTCCGCTTTACGGCCATGGTCATCAAGGTAAAGGGCCTCGCCTTCTTTTACTACAATCATGTTATCGCCGGGTTCAACCTCATATGACCCTGCATATTGATCAAGTAGGGCAGGGTCGATCTCGATTGCCTGCCGGTGTTCAACCTTGAGCTCATTATCCCTCAATTGCTGTGCATCAAGAACTTTCTTTTTCAGCGCCTGGATCTGATCTGAAACATCTGCCGGGCCAATCACAGCATTTCCGAGTGAAAGCGCGTGGTTTGTCAATACATTGTCTTTTAATTCGAAATCATCCGCTGTGAAGAGGCTGGCCACCTCCAGGGAAGCATTGAAAAGGTCGCCGCTGTTCAGCATTTCTATTTCCTCCGGGTTCAAAGCAGCGCGATAGAGCAGCAATTTTTGCACTTCCAGCTTGCTTTTCGTATTGCCAAGCGTAAAAGCGATAGGCTCAAGCTGCTCATCTACTTCGTATATAGCCTCACCATCCAGGTATACAATGGTTTTCCCTTCCAGGTATTGATGTGTGATCGTAAGCTTGTGCGGTTCTATTTTGTCGACCTTGACCGGCAATTGCTGTCCATCGTATCTTAACATCCTGTCTTTTGCAACTGAAACTGTCCTTTTTCCTTCAGCGGTAGCGATGTTCAGTAAAACAGAAGCTCCGGAGTATGTGAAATTGAAGCTCAATGTAAAAGAGTGCATTACTTCCCCAGGGACATAAATGATCTCTTTTTTCCTGATATCCAGCATCTTTTCTGCTGCTTTATTTGCAGAGAAAACAGTCTTGCCGGCCTGCAGGGCATCAAAAATATCCGGAACGATGGCATAGAACATCTCTTCATGCCCCCTGTCGTCAGGATGGTTGGGGTCGAAGGTGTATCCCTCCGGGAAATGGCCATGGCCATCATCCAGCACCCCGAGAAAGTTGATACTGGGCAGTTCCCAGGAAGCTATCTTTCGGTTCATTTTCTTCAGATAGCTGTAATGTTCTTCGGTGTAATTGTCATTGCTGTAACATAAACCTACAACCGGCCGGATGTTGTTTTCCCGGCAGAGCCCGATCAGTTTTCGGATCCCTGTTTCATAGCTGAGGGAGACCGAATCCGGGTCTCCTGTTTCCAGTCCTTCGTTCGACATCGACAGGCCAATGATTACATAGCCGGGTTCCAGGGGCAGCACATCATCTGCAAAGCGCTGGATGGTGCTTTTGGTATCGAAACCCGGTATGCTGATGTTTACCACCTCCCATCCGCGTGGTTCAAGCAACCTGGCCAGCCGGTAGGCATAGCCATTCTGCATATCATATTTTTCCTGATAGCTCGTAACCCATCCCGCGGCTACTGAGGAACCCAGCACGACGATCTTGTTGTTCCCGGGTGATTCATTTTCCTGGCTGATAACATGCGTTGATACACAAAAAATCAGCAGGAATGTAATTATAGTTTGCTTGATTCTCATGGATTAGTTTTTTTCATTGGACGCACAACGGCAGAAAAAGTAACACAATTGAAGTTTTTAAAATAAGATCAGGCAACCCGGCAAACTAATTTCTTACTTATTTGTTAGGTTTGTGAACCCGAAATGTGTTTTTACGCCTGTATCGTACCTTAAAAACTGATTACTAACACAATATACCATGATAAAAAGAAACCTGCTTACTTTTTTTAGCATGATACTGATGTTTTCGACGCTCAGTATCAATGCTCAGCAAGACTTAGAGTCACCGGAAATGATCGCCACTGCGATCGCCCACAGGGTGATCGGTCCCTTAAGCGATTTCCCGGATCTTAGCCCGGAGGAGATTGCAGCCATGGCTGCAGAAGAAGCCCAGGTGAAGCGTAACAAAGATCTTAAGATCCGTAATTACCCGTTTTACGAGCAGTATAAAAATGAACCCCGCGACATCGGGCTTCAAAAAACCATGGGTACCAAAAGTTCAAAAGGAATACTTCAGAACTGGACTGCCCAATCGACCTATTCAAATCCACCGGACGACAATGGTGCGGCCGGACCTGACCACTACATGCAGACCATCAATGTGAGGTACGCCATTTATGATAAAGTGGGAACCCTTATGGAAGGGCCAACCAACCTGAATGCCTTCTTTACCGGCTTGCCCGGCGGATCCAGCAATGATGGTGACCCCATTGTACTTTATGATGAGCAGGCTGAACGGTGGCTGATGGCTGAGTTTTCGGCTGCGGGCAGTTTATGGAGCCCGCCCGACTACATGCTGATCGCAATTTCTCAAACCAGTGATCCGACAGGGATGTGGGATGCCTGGTCGTTCGTTATGAACGGTTTCCCGGATTATATGAAGTTCGGCGTCTGGCGCGACGGGTATTATATGGGGACGAACACGAGCTCAGGCAGCGATATTTATGTGTTTGAACGTGATGAAATGCTGGCCGGCGGCGCAAACCCGCAGATGGTACAGTTCAATAACCCCAACCGCCCTAACAGTGGTTTCCATTGTGTATTGCCGGTAGATAACGACGGGGCTTTTGCACCTTCGGGTACACCGGGAATGTTTATGACCATTAATGATAATGCCTGGGGCGGAAGTACCAATGATCAACTCTGGCTTTTTGAACTTGACGTAGATTGGGACAATCCATCGAGCTCTACATTTTCAAGAGTGCAAACCATCGATGTTGCCTCCTTCGACAGCAATTTCGGTTCAACATGGGAGAATATCGTTCAGCCCGGAACAGGCCAGAAACTTGATGGGATCTCGCAGATCCTTATGCATCGGGTGCAATACCGTAATTTTGGCACATCCCAGAACATTGTTTGCAACCATACCGTTGACGTCGGTGGAAACCAGGCCGGTATCCGCTGGTATGAGCTTGAGTACAATGGCAGCGACTGGGAGATCAGGCAGTATGGCACGTATGCCCCGGATAACGACAGCAGGTGGATGGGAAGCATTGCCATGAACGGCAACCGTGAAATAGCACTCGGATACTCAATTTCCAGCAGCACAACATACCCCGGCATCCGTTACACGGGCCAGTCGCAGGCGGAAAATATCCAGGCAACGGGAATCATGGACATCGAGGAAACCTCTGTTTATGAAGGAACTTCTTCACAGACATCAAGTGAAAGGTGGGGCGATTATTCGAATTTATCGATAGATGCGAGTAATGACCATACATTCTGGTTCACCACTCAATACAATATCAACAGCTCCCAGAAAGGGACCAAGGTAGTTTCGTTTGAATTTGAAGCACCTCCGCTGGTGGCTGATTTTGAAGCCGATGATACCAATCCGGAAGCGGGACAGGAGGTGTATTTTACAGATCTCTCAACAGGTAATCCCGATACATGGTCGTGGACCTTTACGCCGAATACGGTGAATTTTTCCCAGTTCACGAATGGCAATGCGCCCAATCCTGTGGTGATCTTCAATGAAGGCGGGAACTACACCGTTGAACTGACCGTGACCAATTCTACCGGATCCAATACAGTTACGAAAACGGATTATATCAATGCTTCGGAGGGACTTGCAACAACAGCAACTGCCTCACCAGATGCAATTTGCCTGGGTGAATCAACCCAGCTTAACGCCAATCCTACAGGAGGAAGCGGTTCATATACTTATGCATGGACCTCAGACCCGGAAGGCTTTACGTCCTCTTTACAAAACCCGGTAGCTTCACCTGAAGAGAACACAACATATTACGTTGAAGTATTTGATGGTACCTATAATGCGAATGCAGACGTAGCGGTTACGGTGAATCCATTGCCTGAAATTACACTGATCAACTGGCCTGAATCCCTTTGTAATGTTGGGGTGCCACCCGTGCAGCTGATGGCTGCTCCGGCGGGCGGTACATACAGCGGTCCGGGAGTGTCGGTGAACGGGGTTTTTATTTCCAGTCTTGCAAATATTGGATGGAACGTGATCATCTACTCTTACGAAGACCCGAACGGGTGTTCGAATACAGCCATGGACTCCATTTACGTTGACAATTGTGTGGGTGTGAGCGAATTCGGAGTCGATGAGCAATCTGTGAACCTCTATCCCAATCCGAATATGGGTTCTTTTACCCTCGATAGTGAGCAGAATATTGATAAGATCGAGATCATCGACCAGAACGGCCGGATGGTCATGATGCGCAAGATCAATGACAAGACCACGCCTATCAGCGCCCTGCGCAGCAAGGGACTGTATTTCATTCGTGTATATATCGAAAGCCAGGGTGAAAAGCCTGAGGTGATCACGAAGGAATTTATTATTAAATAGGTTCAAGGTTACGGGCACAGGGTGCAGGGTGGTTCAGGGTTTTCCCTGCACCTTGCACCCTGAACCCTGCCCCTTTTTGTATCTTTACCCCAAACCAGACTGATTATGAAAAAGATTTTAATACTCCTGATTGCGGTTATGATCCCACTTTTCTATTCGTGCGAGGAAGCAGACGAGATCATTGAAAACCTTGGCCTGACTGATACGGAGGTCATCGCCGGACTGAAAGAAGCATTGACAATTGGTACTGATACTGCAGTGAACATCGTATCGAAAGTAGATGGCTACTACAAAGATGAAGTGATCAAGATCCTGCTGCCTCCCGAAGCTGATATTATCGTGGATAACCTGGATATCCCCATCTTGCAGGGCCTGGGACTGGATCAGCTGGTCGAGAACGTGATATTCAAGATAAACCGTGCAGCAGAAGATGCCGCCCCGGGTGCCGTAAATATCTTCTGGGATGCCATTACCGACATGAACATTACCGATGGGTATAATATTCTTAATGGAGAGGATACGGCCGCAACACACTACCTCCGGGAGAATACTTTTGGTGAACTGACCCAGTTGTTTGCACCGGTCATGCAAAGTTCCCTTGACAAGGATATTGTGGCGGGTGTTTCAGCGCAGGAGACCTGGAACACACTGACCCAGAATTACAATACGGTTGCCAATTCCCCCCTGGGCCAGCTGGCCGGGCTCACACCTGTGAATACCGACCTTGGCGAATGGGTCACGCAGAGGGCTCTTGACGGATTATTCGTGAAAGTAGCGGATGAAGAGATCGCCATACGAAATGATATCAACCATCGCGTTACTGAATTGCTTCGCAGGGTGTTTGGCTAAACTCACCTCCGCTAAAGCTTCGGTGAGCGATGCTGGTTGAATTAGTTAAACTAGTTGAATTGGTTCTGCATTCTTCACTCGGCACTCGGCACCCTGCCTGCCGGTTTACCCGCCTTTGGTGGGCAGGCAGGTCGGCACTCCCTAGTAGTCTATAAACTCCCTGAACAGCGTTTGCAAGTAAGCTCTCGCTTCTTTTTCATATTGCGCTTTCTTGTCATCGGGGGCGACAAAATTGATGTAGCCGATATCCTTGTACCAGACCAGGTAGGCATCCGGCCTGAGCCATCCGAAACCGTTATTGGTTTCGTAAAATATAAATTGCTTGGTATAAGGATTGAGGATATTCCTGCTCCAGTAGAACTCATCTGACTTAATTCCCATTTGTTTTAAGAGGGTCACGGGTATGTCGACCTGCGAGGCCATCTGGTCAATTCGTTTTCCCCTGTATTCGGGCTTCAGCACATTACCATAGAAAAGCATGGGGATATGCCTGTATTTTGGTGAATGCACATCCCAGTGCCGGTAGGAATTGTGGCTGTGATCAGCCACAAGTATGAACAGCGTACTGTCATACCAGTCCTGCTGTTTTGCCTCTTCAAAATAATCACGCAGGCAGCGATCGGTGTAATAAGCCGAATTGATATATTGATTTTCGCTTCCTCCCCAGTCAAGCACATCCTCCATGGGCTGGTCGTATGGGGAATGTGTACTGAGGCTGAAGACCACGGATAAGAATGGTTGCGCGGTATGCTTCAACTCATTCAGCTGATAGCTGAACATGAACTCGTCATGCACACCAAGCTTTCCCATGGGCAGCGAATCCGGCAGGTCATATATTTCGGTCATTTCATCGAAACCGGTTATCCTGAGGTATGATTTAATCCCGCCATACATCAGGTGCCCGCCAAAGTAAAAAGAAGTAAAGTATCCTTCTTTTTTCAGTTTTTCCGGAAAACTTGGCAAATGAACCACCTTGTCGAGGTTATGAGTGATGGCGGTTATGGGTGTGGCCGGGAAGCCGCCAAATATCGACGACATGGCCTGCTCGGAGCGGTTTCCGCTGGCATACATCTGCGTGAAAAGCAAACCTTCATCAGCCAGTTTTTCAAATTCGGGTGTGATCCCCTCTTCTCCCCCGAGCGAGTGGATCAGGTCGGCCGACCAGCTTTCTAGCAGGAGGATCACGATATTTGGCCTCTTAGTCGTAAGCACACTGATCGTTGTGTCTTTCCTGATATAATTCAATTGATCAACAATTTTCCTGGCTTCTTCGTCAGGGAAGAATTCATAGGGATTTTTATCCATGAAGCGATAATTGTCCAGCATGCTGAAGGTAAAGCTATATCCTGAATTCACCGCTGCCAGGTTCAGTATATTATGTTTGGAATAGAATGACTGGCTCTGGTTGATCGGGATCTCCTGCATCCCTCCCCTGATGCCCAGGAACAGCAATACCGGCGTAATGAGCAGGAATCCCAGAGAACCCAGGTAGTTTCGTTTGATGTTTGGTGGTTTGTGGTAGAAAAATCTGAGGTAGGCCATGTATGCCAGTCCGGTAAGGAGGACGAAAATCAGTACCAGCAAGATGAATGTACCGCTGTCGGCTGAATTGTACACCTCATCGGGATGGCCCAGGTAATGAAGTGCCTTGTAATGGAGCTTTGTCTTCCATTCGGCATAGATCCCTATCTCTGCCGTGGTGATCAGATTATAGGCTGTAATGATCAGAAAGGCATATACTTTATTTGCAAAATCGAATACCCGGGAAGGCAAAAGGGAACGAAGGAGCAGCAATATAAAGGGAATGATGAGGATGTAAGAAGCTGTTGAAACATCCAGCCTGAGGGCATGCCAGAATCCCCTCAGAACCTCTCTGAACCCAGGTTCCTCGAGCGATACAAGTTTATGGTAATAGATAAGGAATACTGCCCTGTTCAAGGCAAAGAACAGGAGCCAGAACAAAAGTTGCCGGAACAACGATACAAATAACCTAACCATTAAGCTTCCTTTTAGGCGGCAAAGGTAATTAATTGAACCCTTCGGGTGAAACTTTGTTTCTTATTTGGCTTCAGGTATTTGGTATTTGTTCTGTGATCATTCCGGGTGCCCGAAGCCCGATACCTGATGTCCGATGCCTGAAAATTGTTTATATTTACCAGCCTCATTATGATTTTATTGGGGTAAACGGAATACAATCTAAATTTTATGATAAAGAAAGTCCTCGTAGCGAACAGGGGTGAAATTGCACTCAGGGTTATGCGATCATGCCGCGAGATGGGCATTGCCTCTGTAGCAGTTTTCTCGGAAGCTGACCGCAAAGCCATGCATGTAAGGTATGCCGATGAAGCCTATTTCATTGGCCCTTCGCCTTCGGCCGAGAGTTACCTGGTGATCGACAAGATCATCGATGCTGCACGTAAGTCGGGTGCCGATGCCATTCATCCCGGCTACGGATTCCTTTCGGAGAATGCCAAATTCGCCGACCGCTGCAAAAAGGAAGGCATCATATTCATTGGCCCTTCATCCTATGCGATAAAGACCATGGGTGACAAGATCACAGCACGTAAAACCATGGTTGAGGCCGGAGTGCCGGTAGTACCTGGCAGCGGGTTGATCTCTGATGAAGAAGATGCCATCAAAAAGATCAAAGAGATCGGCCTTCCGGTAATGGTGAAAGCATCTGCCGGAGGAGGTGGAAAGGGTATGCGCCTGGTTGAAAAAGAGAAGGACATTGTAAGCTCGATAAGAGCAGCACAATCGGAAGCAAGGGCTGCCTTCGGCGATGATGCCATTTACATTGAAAAATACATCGAATCACCCCACCATATCGAATTCCAGATACTGGGCGACAAGCATGGCAATGTGATCCATCTTTTTGAACGGGAATGCTCGGTGCAACGGCGCCACCAGAAGGTTGTGGAGGAAACCCCTTCACCCCTTATGACACCTGAGGTCAGGAAGGAAATGGGTGAGTTTGCTGTTGCCGCTGCCAGGGCTGTTGACTACAGCGGAGCAGGCACCATCGAGTTCATCGTAGATGATAACCTCAACTATTATTTCCTTGAGATGAATACACGCTTGCAGGTAGAACATCCCATCACTGAAAGGGTAGTCGGTGTTGACCTGGTGAAACAGCAAATTCACATTGCCAATGGACTGGAACTGGAACTCAAACAGGAAGAACTAGTTCAGCATGGCCATGCAATAGAATGCAGGATCTATGCAGAGGATCCCGAAAATAATTTTATGCCCAGCCCCGGGGTGATCAGGCATATTACTGAACCACTTGGCCTGGGTGTCAGGCACGACGGATATGTTTACGAAGGATATGAGATCCCGATCCATTATGATCCCATGATCAGTAAACTGGTGATTTGGGCAAAGACCAGGGAAGAAGCAATTGCCCGTATGAAGAGAGCACTGTATTCCTATAAGATAACAGGCGTGAAAACATCCATATCATTCCTGAATCGCATCATGGAAACGCCCGATTTTATTAAGGGGAAATACAACACCCACTTCATCGAGAAAAACAATAAATTCCTGATGACCCCGGGAAAGCACGATGCAAAAATCGAAGATGTGGCCATCATTGCTGCTTATGTTGATTATCTTGATAAACTGGAAAACCTTCAAACCGCCGTGCATGCAAAGAATGATAAAAACAACTGGAAAAACTGTGGCAGGCGATTAAGTTTTAACCGCTTTTAAGTAAAGGGGATATACTATGTCAACGGAAATAACAATTAATGACAGGAATGCCTTTGTGGAAGTACTGGGCAGAGAAGGCAGCAAGGTCAGGATCAGTATCGACGGGAAAAAATATGAAGCCGATGTGGTAATGGTGGAGGAAGGGGTGTATTCTATTCTCATAGGCAATAAATCACATAATGTTGAACTGATCAATACAGATAACAAGAAATACCATGTGAATACGTACACCAGATCATATGATATTGAGATCGTCGATGCTGAAAGCAAATACCTTAAATCACGACGCCGTGAAGATGGGCATGAGGAAGCGGTTATTTCATCACCCATGCCGGGAAAGATCGTAAAAGTACTGGTTAAGGTAGGGGATGAAGTGAAAGCAGGTGATACCGTGATCATCGTTTCTGCCATGAAAATGGAAAGCGAGTATAAGGTGAAGACAGACCGGGTGATCAAGGAGATCAAAGTAAAAGAGGGCGATACAATACAGGCTAACCAGCCTCTGGTAATTATCGAGTAACAGATTGAAATCATTCAAAAAGAAACTACATGTCGATCAAGGAAAAATTCGAAGAGTTTGAAAAAAGAAATAAGAATGCTGAGCTTGGTGGTGGCAAGGAACGGATAGAAAGGCAGCATAATGCCGGGCGAAAAACCGCAAGGGAGCGCATTGAAGATCTGCTGGATCCCGGCACTTTCGTTGAAATTGACAAGTTCATGACACACCGGTGCAACGATTTTGGGATGGAAAAGAACAAGATCCCCGGTGATGGGGTCGTGGGTGGCTATGGTAAGATCGATGGCAGGCTGATGTATGTGTTTGCCCAGGATTTTACTGTTTTCGGCGGTACTTTGAGCCGGGCCAATGCCGACAAGATCGTTAAGATCATGGACCTTGCCATGAAAATGGGCGCACCGGTGATCGGCCTAAACGATTCCGGAGGGGCCCGCATACAGGAAGGCGTGGAAAGCCTGGGAGGCTATGCCGACATCTTTTACCGCAATGTGATGGCATCCGGGGTGGTGCCCCAGATATCTGCCATACTCGGACCATGTGCCGGTGGCGCGGTATATTCGCCTGCCATGACCGACTTTATCATGATGGTAAAGGAATCGAGTTACATGTTTGTGACAGGCCCGGATGTGATCAAAACCGTTACCCATGAAGAAGTTACCAAGGAAGAACTTGGCGGTGCTGTAACACATAACGCCAAAAGCGGTGTGGCACATATGATCGCCGAAAACGATGAACAGGCAATGATGATGATACGGGAGATGATGAGCTTTCTGCCGCTGAACAATATGGAAGATCCGCCCATACGCCCATCTACCGATGATATTCACCGGGAAGATGAACATCTGGATAATATAGTACCCGATGATCCCAACAAGCCATATGATATGAAGGATATCATCGAGACTGTTGTGGACCATAATAACTTCTTTGAGATACAGTGCCAGTATGCACAGAATATCATTATTGGTTTTGCACGCATTGGAGGAAGGCCGGTGGGTATCGTTGCCAACCAGCCTGCACACCTTGCCGGTGTGCTCGACATCAATTCCTCCCTGAAGGCAGCCCGCTTTGTACGTTTCTGTGATGCGTTCAATATCCCGCTGATCACTTTCGAGGATGTTCCGGGATTCCTGCCGGGAACAGCCCAGGAGTTTGGTGGTATCATCAAGCACGGGGCGAAGCTGTTGTATGCCTTCTCAGAAGCAACCGTACCAAAGATCACCATCATTACACGTAAAGCCTATGGCGGCGCCTACGACGTGATGTCAAGCAAGCACATTGGTGCTGATGTGAACTTTGCATATCCAACTGCCGAGATCGCTGTAATGGGAGCTGATGGTGCTGTAAATATCATATTCAGGGATAAATTAACCGATAAGGAAAAGGAAAAGGCCGTAGCCGATTACCGCAAGACCTTTGCCAGCCCCTATAAAGCAGCTGAATTAGGATATATTGATGAGATCATCTATCCTCGCCAGACACGCTATAAGATCATCCAGGCCCTGGAAATGACTCAGACCAAGAGCAAAACTAACCCTCCAAAGAAACATGGGAATATACCGCTGTAAATAAAAACAACCTTCCAGGTCGCCGACCTGGAAGGTTGTTTTTAAAACCAAATTCCAAAGGTTTGGATGCTTGGAATTTAGAGCTTAGCGTTTGGAATTTACACCTCTTTCTGTATTTGCTCGATTACAGATTCGAGCCTGACCGTGATGTCAGAAACGTATTGTTCGATCGTCGTGACCTCTTTCTTTTCGCCAGCCAGCTGTTCCAGCACACGGATATCCTGCTGAAGCCCGTTGATCTGGAACAGATCGATGCTTGATTTCAATTTGTGCGCATAGAACCTGACTTCTTCCAGGTTCTTGATCTGCATATTTTCATTCAAGGCCTTGATCATAATCGGGGTTTCAGTAATGAAAATACTGATCATATTGCCAAGTTGCTGTTTATCATCGCCGAGAAACAGTTTGATCTGGCTTAAATCATATAATTTTCCTTTCATGTCGATCTGGTTTTCCATTTTTTATAATTCAATCTCCTTCATCATACGGTAAACAGTAGATTTACCAATGTTCAGCTTTCTAGCCACCTTTAACACATTCCGATCGTATTTCTTCAGGTAGTGGGTAACTATTTTTTTAGTATAACCTTCAAGTGTATCGTCGTCATGTAAAAGATCGGAAGCGAAATTCTTTTTCGAAAATGAAATATCGCTTTCCTCAATTACATTGCTGCTTGACATTACCGCTGAAAGGTCGATAATTGCTTTTAATTCACGCACATTCCCCGGGTAAGGATACATCATCAGCCGTTTCTGTGCAAGAAGGCTGATCGTCTTATTCTCCAGGTTGTTATCTTTACAGAATTCATCAAGGAAAAACTTGGCCAGTATCAGTACATCGTCACCGCGGTCACGCAGGGGAGGCAGTTCAATAGGAAGGCCAAGCAGCCTGTAATACAAGTCTTCCCTGAAATTTCGCCTCGAGACTTCCGTAGCAAGGTCTTTATTGGTTGCCACGATCACGCGTGCATCGAACTTGATGGTCTGGTTGCCGCCAACCCTGGTCAGTTCCTTTTCCTGCAATACCCTGAGCAACTTGGTTTGCATGTTCGTGTCCATTTCAGCGATCTCATCCAGGAAGATAGTACCGTTGTTTGCCTGTTCGAATTTCCCTTGTTTGCGTGTCGTTGCTCCGGTGAATGCACCCTTTTCATAGCCGAAAAATTCACTTTCGATGAGTTCACTCGGGATAGCGCTTACGTTAATGGGTACAAATGGCCCCGCCTTACGGGGTGAGTTATAGTGGATGGCTTTTGCCACCAGGTCTTTACCGGTACCGGTTTCTCCAAGCAGGGACACAACGATATTGGTTTGCGTGGCCTTTTCGATGAGATCGAAAATGCGGCGTATCGCAGGGCTGTTGCCTTTGATCACATTCCTGAATTCGTATTTTTTCCCGATCTCGTCTTTAAGTTGCTTGATCTCCTGCTTAAGGGCCATGTTCTCCCTGACCTTCTGTAAACTGTGCCACAGACGGTTCTTGGTGTCTTCATCCTTGACAAAATAGTCATAAGCACCTTCTTTCAGGAGGTTCACGGCAGTATTCACATCATCCTGGCCTGAAACAATAACAACAGGCAGTTTGGCATTGTATCCATGGATCTTTTGCATCACTTCCAGGCCGGAAGTATCGGGTAAACTATAATCAAGGGAAATGAAATCAGGATCCCGGTAAAGGTTGTCGATACACTCTTTACCAGTGGAATACAGGAAGACCTCATTATCGGGATTCAACGCTAAATGATAGCGCAGCATATCCCCATAAAGCTTATCATCTTCGACGATAAACACCTTTAAAGATTCCATGATGCTGGTTTTGCCGCAATAAATATAATCTTTATTGGCGTATTATCCAACTTTTCACTGCCCGGAGGGGAAAAATGGATCATTACACCATACATTTACGGGAGTTCTACGCATTTTATGGATACTTGTTACATTATGGGGTTTTGGCGTCGGGTGCAGGGCTATGCTGAACAAAAGTTCATGCGACTTGTTCTTCTAAGCTGGAGAAAACATATTACTTTTGCCCCGTTATCATTCATATTATGATTAAAGGATTAAAGATCATCTGGAAGTTGATCAGTTTCGTGTTAAAAGCCTTATTAACTATCATCGTTTTACTGGTGATGATATTTACGGTAAAATATTTAACAGCACCCTTTTACATATTCCCCGAGCCGAAACCTTTTTCCGGAGACCAGTTGTTCAATCCTTATGAAGGCATTGACAGCAATTACTGGAGGAAAGGTAATTTTCAGATTCAGTCGCAAGCCTGGCTGGGCATCACCGATGGCCGTAAGAATACAAACGAGGGCATTGACAGTGTGTATTCCCTGCTTGGATATGACGCGATCACCATATCTGATTACCAGAAGATCAACCGATATGGCGAAGAACGTGATTCATATATCCCTGTATATGAGCATGGTTATGGCATATACAAGAACCATCATGTGATGATCGGTGCTAACAGGGTTGTGTGGAAAGATTATCCGCTTATTCATACGATTCACCATAAACAGCATATGATGAATGTGTTGCGTCCGACCAGTGAGTTGATTTTCATTGCACATCCAAAGTATGCCGGAGGATGGATCCCCGATGATATGACCTGGGTAACCAATTATGATGGTATCGAGGTCCTGAATGGTTTCAGGGAATCGTTTGCACACTGGGACGCCGCATTGTCAGCAGGCAAGAATATGCGCATACTGTCCAATGATGATGCACATGATATAAGCAATATTAATGAGTTGGGCAGATACGCTACCCTTATCTGGTCGCCCGTGAAAAATGGCGACAGCATGGTTTCAGCGATAAAGCAGGGGAAAGCTTTTGGTGTTAGCATATGGCGACCCTGGGGAGAACCCTGGGAAGTAAAAATGAAGAAACTTCATAACCTGCCAAAGCTGACAAAGGCTGAACTTGTTGGCGATACGCTTGTGGTAGCCGTTAATAAAACTGCGTCGAAGTTCCGTTTTATAGGCCAGGAAGGGATGTTGCTTGATTCACTGGAAAACACGAAAGAAGCAAGCTATGTGATCCGGGACACGGATACCTATGTCAGGACAGAGATCATCTTCCCGAACAAAACAGCCTACTACCTGAATCCGGTAATCCGATATGACGGAGGCGATCCCTGGAAACATGAACTGGCACAGGTCGATCACGCCAGGACATGGGTGCTTAGAATAGTGGGCTTTGCCACCCTGATCTTCATTTTCCTCAATATTTACTACCTTCGGAAAAGATTACGCAAACGAGCCCATCGCTGATATGAATAACTCCCGAAAGCTGCGCACTGCCTTATTGATCCTGGCACTGATATCATTGATCATTCGGGCTTTCCTGGCTGCTTTCCTCGAATTCGGGAACGACGAAGTTTACTACTGGACCTATGCCCTCTATCCCGATCTGAGCCATTTCGATCACCCTCCCATGGTGGGTTTCCTGATCCAGCTCACTACACTTGATCTTTTGTTCGATGCTGAGTTTTTTATCCGCCTTGGATCCGTATTGCTGGGAACTTTCAATATCTGGCTTGTTTTCCTCATCGGGAAACAAATACGGGATGAGATCACAGGATATTACGCAGCCCTCCTGTACACGGCCTCAATTTATGCATTCATCATAACGGGGGTGTTCATCCTGCCTGATACGCCACAACTGTCGTTCTGGATGCTGGGGGTATATTTCCTGCTTAGGTCGGTAGTTCAGCCCGTGAACAGGAAAACCAAAAACATGCTCTTACTGGCCGGCCTCTGGCTGGGCCTGGCCTTACTGTCAAAATATACCGCTGTATTCCTTATTTTCGGATCCTTCCTGTTCGTTTTGTTTTACAATCGACAGTGGTTAAAGGTGAAAGAACTCTATTTCTCTGCCCTGATCGCCTTTGTTTTTATGATCCCTGTTGTAATTTGGAATTATAACAATGATTTTGTCAGTTTCACTTTTCAAAGTGACAGGGTGGGGATATTTGATGCAGGATTGCGAGGCGACCTCTTCCTCACGGAACTGGGCGGGCAGATGCTATATAACAATCCGGTGAATTTTGTCCTGGGTATATTGGCCGTGATCGCTTTTTTCAGGAGGAAGATCGCGATAAACCCGCATTACGGGAACCTGCTCTTGCTTCTTTCCCTTCCGTTAATATTCCTCTTTTTGTTCTTTTCCCTCTTCAGGCATACCCTGCCGCACTGGACAGGCCCTGCATGGACGACGATCATTTTCCTTTCTGCGGCTTACATCAGGGAGATCAGGCTGCGCAAGGGCCGAAACGGTTTATTCCCCCCGGTAATATTATCGTCGCTGGGTTTGATACTTGTAATTATCCTGCTCGGAATAATGCAGATCCGGGGTGGTGTATTGTATTCAGATACCAGCGGGGGAGTGCAGGACCTGGGGCGCAAAGACGTGAGCCTCGATATGTATGGATGGCGGCAGTTATCGCAGGAGTTTGACCATATCCTGGAACAGGAAAACCAGATACACAACATTGATCCCGGAAGCCCGGTGATCAGTCACCGCTGGTTCCCTGCTGCCAACATCGATTATTACCTGGCTTCTCCCAATGGGTTGAAAGTACTGGGTTTAGGCAGCCTTGAAAACTTGCACAAGTATGCATGGATAAGCCTCGACAGGGGAGGATTTCAAAGCGGTATGGATGCATGGTATATTACGGTAAGCCGGGATTTCCGCGATCCCGTTCCAATGTACGGGCCATATTTCAGCGAAGTTGACCTGGCTTATACCATTCCCATCACACGCAGGGGAAAACATGTGATGAATGCCTTCATATATTACCTGAAAGACATGCAAAGGCTTCCTCAAAACATACTGCCGGACAAGTAAACCAATAGTTCAAAGTTCAGATTTCAGATTCATTGCTGTCCGGGATAATTTATTGTAATGCGAAATAGTCTTTTATTGGAGGGACTTTGGTGAAGAGGAAAATTGGGGGGGTTGCAAAGGAGTTTCATGCCGGCAATGCCTCGACT
>JAZBOU010000192.1:0-4804 GCA_036351275.1 Bacteroidales bacterium | reverse complement strand
TCTTTTCCTGTGAGATCATAGATCCTCAGGTTGGCTTCATTGAGAATGCCAGGGCTCCATGATATATTCACATTATTGCTGGCAGGATTAGGCATCAGTTGCATGCTCATCTCCTGATCTGAGGGTTCCTCAATATCAACCATGGAAACCATTTCCTGCACAAATGTGATGTCGCCGCTCGACGTACCGGCAAAATCGGTGAAATAGATCTTGTATATGTCGCCATTCGGAGATTCTACGAAATACAGCAGGGAGTCTTCAATGCTCCAGCCGGTGGTGAAGCTGAAATACTTCCAGTCCCAGCCGATCAATCCTTTTATCGGTTCAAGCGGCTTTGTAAACCAGTCGTTGAATTCCTCGGGAACCGGGTGAAAGCGGTTGCCATATATATTCACATTGCTCAGCACGCCGGTAACAAGAGCATAGGCACCTACCGTCTGGTAGGCATGATAACGCGTAAACACCAGGTCCCAGTCTTCCGCAGTAGGTTCCCTTTCAAACAGCGATTCGGACTCCAGGTCATAATAAGCGAAATTCATCCCCTGGTAATTCCCGATGTTCAGGATATCATCTTCTTCGTTGGTATTGTCGATGTCGGCAAACAGGATCTCATATTTGTTTTCATCGGTAAGCTTCTTTCTGATCCAGATTTGCTTGAATGTTCCGTTGGCCAGCTTAAGAATGAAGATCGAGTCGCCGATAATATTATTCGTAACGGGATCCAGCAGGCCCCATCCGAAATCCGGGTATCCGCGGGAGTTCCGGTTAAAGGCCCCGTTTTCCCAGCTGTCTTCGCCATTGTACATCCGGGGCCAGCTGGCCAGTCCGGTGGTATCGATGTTCATCCAGGCTGTGGTATCCCCGTTCGGATAGGTCCACAACATTACATGGCTATCGAATCCTGTCATCTGGTCTCCTGTACCACAGTTTGTAATAATACCTCCGCTCATGGGGTCGGTATAAAATGCCAGGTCCCAGTCGTCGCGTTCCATCAGGTCGACAAGGCCGTCTTCAAGGCTGTAATACACATCATAGATGTATCCTGCCCCCATAGAAACTGTTTCCTGGGAATATGCCGGGCTTAATGCTGATAACAAGCTAATGATCAGTGCTAACGAAATAATTTTTTTCATGACAAAATATTTTAGTGTATCTGTTTGGCTATAAACACATCGCCTGTAAATATGTTAATTACTGACTATGTATTTTTCATCAAAGATACGAAACCAGCAGTCCATTCGCAAACAGATTCTTCCTATTAGCCCGATGCGAATAGTTCGGACTGTTCTTCGTCGCTGCGCTCCTCAGGATGAGAATTTTTACTTACTGCCCTTTGCAATAAATGGTTCATGAAACATGTAGAATGCCGAATGGTATCCCCCCCGCTGGCGGATCTCTTGATCCGTGCCCTATTAACCGCTTGTCTACCGACAAGCAGGCTTTTTTCGTCCCCTGATCCACGAATATGCAATTTCTTTTATCCTTCATGCTCGCATGGGGCGGCAAACGCTTCACGTTCATTTATTCCACATACCGGAAACCTTTTACCACATGCCAACAATTTTGCTGCTGAATATTTCCGGTTTTATATTCCTTCGAATATCGCTCATTCGCTACACCCTCTAAATCGTTCAATCTTATACGTGCTCATCAGGAGATGAGCAGACAGTCCGCACGCATGTGAACATGCGCGCGAGCGGCTATTGGCGAAAATGGAACATTATACATGGAAAATGCCGAATGGTATCCCTCCTACGCCCAAAAGGCTACGGAGGGCGAGGAATGAAAAAAGCGCATCAAAAGATGCGCTTTTTTGAGGTCTCGAGCGGAATGCAACCAGATCTCTATATTCTTTTCATTATTAAGGCCTTATGTTGTTTTCATTTTTCGATTGTTATAACTTTTGTCATAACAGTTAGCATAAGAATGCTATCTGATTGTTAGTGGTTAGTTGTCTTTATGATTTCATAATCTCCCATATCTCCCATAATAGTTTCTGGAACTATGTAGCCTTTTTCGATTGGTTCATTTATAATAAATCTATAACAATCTTCTGGCTGTGTAGCATATTCTATAGTTGTCAATAGAGCATCATCTACGGCTTCTCTCCAGCTCATGTATGAACTATCATTTTTCTCAATCAAGACATCAGTAATAATAGCACTAAAAAAAGCTCGCATTTCTTCATCCCATTTATTTTTTACTGTAGTAAAAAACATCGTATATGTATTGTCGGTATTCATTTCTTCACGTAAGTCAAGTAATTCTTTGCGGGCTCTTCTTGCACAAACCTCTGCTAAATCAAACAATAAACGGTCGACTTGCAAACTCAAAGAATCTTCTGTAAGGATACATGAGCAGTTTTTATTAAAAACTGGGGCAATATAAAACTTATCATATTTTCTTTTCTTCTTTGGTATATCCACAACTCCTCTAAAGCCAATGTGAGAAGACATAGTTAATCCATATTCTTCATTAAACCTCAGGCATTCTTCAAGGTCTGGGGACTGATAATCTGAGAAATCAATTTGAGTATTTGGTTGCCAATAAATATCCACGTCATTTTCTGAAGGATATACTGTCTGCGCACTTAATATATTAGTTACAAGGCACAAAATAACAATTAATGATACTATTTTCCTCATATTCAACCTTTTGAAGCCTAATTCACATATAATCTAATCTTCACTAAAAAACATAGTTATTACAGCCGGGAAATCAGTTCTGGAGCTTCCTTTATTTGAAGCAGAATATACCCCTTCAAGGGGAGACTCATAACAGTCGGCACACCTTATCTCATACCTTACCTTATGGATGTTGCTGTTTTTCATTTTTGCCAATTCATCATTAGTTAAATAGTACGCAGACGAAGCTATGTCGTCGACATTATCGTTGATGCCTTTGTCAATACATGAAATGACTGTCCCATCATCCAGGTAAATTATTAGCTTCTCGCTAATCCTTACTGTTGACACCGTTTTTGTGCTAACAAGAAATAATGCTTGGGATCCATCCTTACCTAGTATAACATTCAAGTCATTAACAAATGAACGATCAGAATTGGACTGCAATGTGAATGTTTCTGTACAAGGATAACTGTTTTCGCCAATAAAGAAAAAGTCCTGGCCGATTGCTGTCAGTGATACTAACAATGTTGCTAAAAAAGAAATCAAAAGCTTTTTCATACTGTCTTCATTTACAAAGTCCTCTCGCATTTTTATATTGAAATCGCGATACATCTAATCTTGGATCTTTATCTAGAAGTTTATCTAAAAGTCTATCTAAAGTTTATCTAAAGTTTATCTAAAAGTCATGCAGATACTCATCTAAAAGTTCTATTAAAACTTATACCCTAATCTTTAGGAAATTTCCAGATTGGATATCTCCTGGTACCACAATTAACTATCTCCTTCTCTCTCTTTGATAAAGCGTAGATTAGGTTTCTTACTTTGTTCTTCTTTTGCTTTTCATCTAATAGAGACGGAAGCTTATCCAGTATAAGATTATCAATATCTGATTTGCTAGCTTCACCATTCTTGCTAATAAACTCTATGATCATGTCCTTAAAATAGCGATCATCAAAACTTTTATATTTGATATAAGTATCTAAGTTTCCTGTGGCCTTGGCAACGCTAGCAGAAACGTATATATTCGGACTTCTGCCCTCAATCAGTTTTTGCTTCCTCAATAATGTTAAAGCATCTTTTGTTATATTCATGTTCTTTTGTACCCGGTCAAGAAGTATAACAGTTCCTAAATCTAGGTCTTTCTTCTCCATTAGAAGTTTTGAATAATTCACATCTATTTCCTGTCCATATATCTCAAGGATAACCTTATCGTCTGTTGATTTAGAGTAGTCTGGCAAGGGAAAAAACCTCTTGCGTTGTTCAATAAACATTGTATGGATTCCATAACCCATAGTATCTATCATCCCCAAATTAACCATGGCTTTAGCTAGCCATGGATTGCGATATCTATCAGGGGTTTTGTCACCAAGAACATATTCATCTGGAGTACCGGAAAAGAAACTGCCAGAGTTTTGGAAAACTAATTTTTCAGACTTCTCAGTTACAATAATTCTGGCATTCAATGCATAATCCTGATGTGCAATAGCATTATTAAGAGCTTCTAAAATAACCCGGGTTTCATATTTATTTACTGAGACAGCAAGCAATTCATTGTTTGGAAAGAACTTATATTGATAATTTCTGATCCTCTCCAATACTTTTGAAGTATTCGTCAGCAATGGCATTCCAAAATGCTCGTAGGCTTTTTGCTCTGTGTCAAGTTTCCATGTAATCTCAGATATATAAGGCAGGATATAGTGAGATGATTCTGGTTTTCCCAACAAAAGTAATGCTGTATTTGTGATCTTTCCATTAATCGTAATCTTTGCCTTATCCAACAGGGTTAGTGGGTCCCAAGAATCTATTTCCTTGTAAAACTTTTCATTTATGCTTTTACCCTTAAATTTTTGGGTAGCGACCAACAATGCATCCTCATCAAGATCAGCCAATGAGGCAGACTCAACTACCTTCATACTCCAATCTTCCTGTGTATTATATATTTGCCTTACATAGTTTGGATGATTTCTAAGATCTGTTTTATTGCTATTTATACGGATAAACGGCTTTTTTTGAAAATTAACCGGTTCTGACTTCGCAGCTGCAATTCTAAATATTACTACTGCCTTACCCTGGTACTGGAATTCATGGATATCAAAATGGATTTTAGGATATAGTAAATTCCTTAACCAAAGCTCAAAGTCCTGGTTTCCCACTTTATACTTCCGTGGTTGGAAGTT
>JAZBOU010000191.1:0-16117 GCA_036351275.1 Bacteroidales bacterium | reverse complement strand
TGTCCCCAGCACAGCATAATCCACTTTCAGGTGGTTGAGTACTTTCACCAGCTCCTTTGATACTTTCTTATAGCGGTCGTCAAAGGCCCCGGCGGAGCCGATCCAGAGGAGGTATTCAGGCGTTTTGCCTTCTGCTTGCTTGTCGGCCATGGTGGGCACGTCAAGGCCTTCGGCCCAGAGCATCCTGTCTTCGGGCGAGAATTGCCATGGAGCCCCATTGTTCTCAATATTGGAGAAAATGGAATTGAGCTCACCGGGAGCTGCCGATTCTTCCATCACCAGGTAACGACGCATATCAACGATCAGGCTGGGATGGTTGATGTTGATCGGGCACTCCTGGGCACATGCATTACAGGTAGTACATGCCCAGAGTTCTTCTTCCGAAATGTAGCTCCGGATCAGTGATTTTTCATCTGAATATTCCCTGTTTTTGACCAGCCCCGGCCCTTTTTCCTTCATCCTGGCCCTGAGGTCCATCAAGATCTTACGGGGGGATAATAATTTCCCGGTTATATTGGCCGGACAAACATCTGTACATCGTCCGCATTCGGTACAGGCCAGTGAATCCAGGTAGTTCTTCCAGTTCACGTCTTCCACATCGAGTACCCCAAAACGCGTAACCTGTCCTTCTTCCTCAGCCGGAGGTTCAGCAAAGGCAGCGTTCGGGTCCATCATCAGCTTCACCTCGTCGGTGATCTCAGGCATATTGGGCAGGTAACCAAGTGGCTCAAGCCTGCTGAGAAAAACATTTGGCACCGACATGAACACATGGAAATGCTTGGAGTAAGGAAGGATGTTTGCAAACAGGAATATGAGCAGGATATGTGCCCACCAGTTGACTTCATGCCATAGGTGTGCATGTGATTCGGGCAGATTTCCAAAGAATCCCGCCAGGTATTCACTCACCGGATAAACGCCAACAAGATCATAGCCCGTTGACCCGGCATACACCACGTAAAAAGTGTTCATCCCCAGCAAACTGACCATCAGCAACCCGATCAGGGTAAGGGCAATGTTGGCATCAATGTGCGATTTGTGAGTCATTTCCACACCGGAGAAACGATTCACATGGAGGAAAAGCCTGCGGATGAGGAATGCTATGATCATTACAAGAATGATAAAGGCAAATACATCGCCCAGCCCGAAGATAACATCATAAACGGGCCCCAGGAACCCCAGCACCCTTTCGGTTCCAAATAAACCGTCGATGATCATTTCAATGCTTCCGATAAGGATCACGATAAAACCCCACCATACCAGGGCGTGCATGAGTCCGAGCACTGGACGGCGGAAGATCTTGGTTTGCCCGAAGGCGACTTTCATCATCACACCGAAGCGCTTGCCCCAGTTCCTGACCGGAAATGGTTTTGTCAGCTTAAAGAAACGGAACACCCTGAGCATGGTGTATGTAAAAATGCCAAGGGTGATCAATATGGAAATGGCAAAAAGGATCTGTTTGGTCATGAGCTTCGAATAAGTATGTTAATTAAAACAATATTAGGGAATTATTCTTTTAGAATATTTTTAAATAAAGGGGTTCGAACTGCCGGGATCAAGACCTTCCAGGTTGGCAACCTTCCAGGTCGCCAACCTGGAAGGTCGGTGTTTTTTTGCTATATTTGCTTTCCTTACAACACCTTAAAAAACTATGAACAAAAAGCCGGATATATACAAGCCGAAAAACCACGTCAGGATCGTTACCGCCGCCTCACTTTTCGACGGGCACGATGCTGCCATCAACATCATGCGCAGGATCATACAGGCAACAGGAGTGGAGGTGATCCACCTGGGACACGACCGATCGGTGAAGGAGATCGTCGACTGTGCGATACAGGAAGACGTGCAATCGGTTGCCATCACCTCATACCAGGGCGGCCATATGGAGTATTTCAAATATATGTATGACTTACTCAAAGAAGCCGGTTGCGGGCACATCAAGATATTTGGCGGTGGTGGTGGAGTCATCCTCCCGGAAGAGATCGAAGAACTGCACGCCTATGGAATTACCCGTATCTACAGCCCCGATGATGGCCGTGAAATGGGACTCCAGGGGATGATCAACGATGTGGTGAAGCAATCTGACTTTGCAAGCGGCAAAGACATTCAGGTTGATGAGAAAGATATAGGGAATAAGAATAAGAAAGCCATTGGTCAACTGATCTCCGCCGCTGAAAATAACCCGGAAGATGTCAGGAAACTGATCGATAAATTCGAGAAAAAGAAAAAGAAATCACCGGTACTCGGGATAACAGGAACGGGTGGCTCGGGAAAATCATCCCTTGTGGATGAGATCGTACGCAGATACCTGGATGATTATCCCGATAAAACCATGGGTATTATTTCCGTCGATCCATCAAAAAGAAAAACGGGGGGTGCCCTGCTGGGCGACAGGATCCGTATGAATTCCATTAATGATGAACGCGTTTTCATGCGGTCCCTGGCCACTCGCCAGTCTAACCTGGCCATGTCGAAATATGTGAAGGATGCCGAGCTCATCCTCCAGGCTGCCGGTTTTGACCTGATCATTCTTGAAACTTCAGGCATTGGCCAGTCCGATACCGAGATCATCGACCACAGCGACCTCTCTATGTACGTGATGACGCCGGAATACGGTGCTGCCACACAACTGGAAAAAATCGACATGCTTGACTTTGCCGACATTATTGCCCTGAACAAATTTGACAAAAGAGGTGCGCTGGATGCGCTGCGTGACGTGAAAAAACAATATATGCGAAACCATATGTTGTTTGAAGCCAATGCCGATGATATGCCGGTATATGGCACCATTGCATCCCAGTTCAACGATCCGGGAGTGAACCAGTTATACAGGGCATTGATGGAACGCATTGATGAGATCTCGGGAGGGCATTTCAAAACCGGTATGGAAGCCAGCGAGGAAATGTCGGAAAAGATCTATATCATTCCCCCTAAACGTACACGTTACCTTTCTGAGATATCTGAAACCATCAGGAATTACAACGAATGGGCAGAGAACCAGGCCGAGATCGCACAACGGATGTATGCCCTTCATGAAAGCCTGGAGGTGATCCGTAAAAAAGGAGGTGAAGTTAATGGTCTTGAGGAAGCTTTCAAGGAAGAAGAACTTGATCTTGACCCCCATAACATGGAGATCATCAAAAGCTGGGAGGATAAAAAAAGATCATATAAGGATAAAGAGTTTGTATTCAAGGTAAGGGATAAGGAATTAAAAGTTGCAACCCATATTAAATCGCTCTCGCACCTTGAAATACCCAAGATCACCCTCCCCGCCTACAAGGGCTGGGGTGATATCCTTAAATGGGTATTGCGAGAAAATGTCCCCGGCGAGTTCCCCTTTGCGGCAGGTGTTTTTCCGTTCAAGAGGGAAGGGGAAGACCCTACCAGGCAGTTTGCCGGGGAAGGCGGGCCCGAACGCACGAACAAACGTTTTCATTACCTCTCCTTCGGCATGCCTGCAGTCAGGCTTTCAACGGCATTTGATTCGGTAACATTATACGGCAGGGATCCAGATGTTCGTCCTGATATTTATGGCAAAATTGGTAATGCAGGGGTTTCTATCTCCTGCCTGGATGACGCAAAGCGGCTTTACTCCGGATTCGACCTGGTTGATCCGAAAACATCCGTCTCGATGACCATTAACGGACCTGCCCCTACACTGGTTGGCTATTTCATGAATACGGCCATCGATCAGCAGTGTGAGATCTACATCAGGGAAAACGGCCTGGAAAAAGAAGTTGAGAAGAAGATCAACGATATCTTCAAGGCAAGGGGTGAGAAACGTCCTGCTTATAACGGACCCATCCCGGAAGGCCACAATGGACTGGGGCTTATGCTGCTTGGAGTTACAGGTGATATGGTCTTGCCCGGGGATGTTTATGAAAAGATAAAAGCGGAAACGATTTGTCGTGTTCGCGGAACTGTTCAGGCCGATATCCTGAAGGAAGACCAGGCACAGAATACCTGCATCTTCTCCACGGATTTTGCCCTGAAGATGATGGGTGACGTGCAGGAATATTTCAGCAAAAATAATGTGCGGAACTTCTATTCGGTTTCCATATCCGGATACCATATTGCAGAAGCAGGGGCCAACCCTGTGACCCAGCTTGCACTGACCCTTGCCAATGGCTTTACCTATGTGGAGTATTATGTGTCAAGGGGAATGGACATCAATGATTTTGCACCGAACCTTTCGTTCTTTTTCTCCAATGGCATCGACCCGGAATATTCCGTTCTCGGCAGGGTAGCCAGGCTGATATGGTCGAAGGCAATGAAACTGAAATACGGGGCCAATGAGCGATCACAAAAGCTCAAATATCATATCCAGACCTCCGGTCGTTCACTGCATGCCCAGGAGATCGACTTCAACGATATCAGAACCACATTGCAGGCGCTATATGCGATTTACGATAACTGTAATTCTTTGCATACCAATGCTTATGACGAGGCAATCACTACTCCTACCGAAGAATCGGTCAGAAGGGCCATGGCCATACAGCTGATCATCAACCATGAACTCGGGCTGGCCAAGAACCAGAACCCGCTTCAGGGATCCTTCATTATTGAAGAACTGACGGACCTGGTGGAAGAAGCTGTAATGATGGAATTCGACCGAATCACGGAAAGGGGTGGTGTACTGGGTGCCATGGAAACCATGTACCAGCGCAGCAAGATACAGGAGGAATCGCTGTATTATGAAACCCTCAAACATACTGGCGAACTGCCCATCATGGGAGTGAATACATTCCTTTCCTCAAAAGGCAGCCCGACGGTGATCCCAGGTGAAGTGATCCGGGCAACAAAAGAAGAAAAAGAGCAACAGATCAGAACGATAAAGGACCTGCATCATACATGGGAAACAGAAGCTGCAGCGCAGCTTGAAGACCTAAAAGAGCGTGCCATCCATAACGAGAATATTTTTGCGGGCATTATGGAAGCTGCAAAATACTGCTCCATCGGCCAGATCTCGCAGGCACTGTTTGAAGTCGGGGGACAATACAGGAGAAATATGTAGAATAGAACTCTACTCTTCAGGAAATTCAGGAATGTCGTAAAGATAACTGTTGTAAGGGTATCGTTTGGCGTGTATGATTTTCACTTCTTCATAAAGAATATCCCTTAACGCTTCAATATTTGTTTTTTCCCTGGCGGAGATAAAAACACTTCTGTATTCTGATCCTGCCATCCAGGTTTTCTTCAATTCATCAAGCGAGAGGTTTTCCTTTTCAGGAGGGCTGAGGTCGTCTTCATCCTGCTCAACAAAGCTATACGCATCGATCTTATTGAATACCATGATCGAAGGTTTATCAAATGCATTTATCTCAGTCAGTGTGCGCTGTACGGTCGAGATCTGGTCTTCGAAATCGGGATGTGAAATATCCACGATATGGACCAGGATATCGGCTTCCCGTACCTCATCCAGGGTCGACTTGAAGGATTCGATCAGGCTATGAGGCAATTTCCTGATAAAACCGACAGTATCAGAAAGCAGGAAAGGCAGGTTTTGAAGTACAACTTTTCTAACAGTGGTATCGAGCGTGGCAAAAAGTTTGTCTTCGGCAAAGACGTCCGATTTGCTGAGCAGGTTCATCAGTGTGGATTTCCCAACATTTGTATAACCAACGAGTGCAACCCTGACGAGTTTTCCACGATTTTTGCGCTGGGTTGCTTTTTGCTTATCGATCTGAACAAGTTTCTTTTTCAGGAGTGCTATGCGGTCGCGGATAATTCGCCTGTCAGTCTCGATCTCGGTTTCACCCGGGCCTTTCATCCCGATCCCGCCTTTTTGCTTGGAAAGATGGGTCCACATCCTGGTAAGCCTGGGAAGAAGGTATTCATATTGTGCCAGTTCCACCTGGGTTTTGGCGTGCGCCGTCCGGGCCCTGCCGGCGAAAATGTCGAGGATCAGGTTGTTCCTGTCGATGACCTTGCAGTCGAGCACTTTTTCAATATTGCGCAGCTGGGAAGGGCTGAGCTCATCATCGAAAACGGCGATATCCACATTCCGTTCCTTGACGTAGGAACGGATCTCATCCAGTTTACCGGAGCCAACAAAGGTCCTGGGATCGGGGTAATCAAGTGATTGGATAAAGCTTTTTAGCGGGATGCCTCCGGCAGTATCTACCAGGAAGGCCAGTTCATTTATATGCTCATCGGCGGTGCCGTGGTCTTCATACCTGCTCGCAACGCCAATGAGTACAACCGTTTCCTGTTCTTTCTTTATTTCGAAAGGTCCGGGCATTAAAAAGCCTTAAATCCAATAATTTCTCTTACTTCCCTGATGGTCTTGCGGGCACTTTCGCGGGCTACCTGCGCCCCTTCCGAAGTTATTTTCCTGAGGTAATCATCGTCTTCCGATAAACGCAGGATCTTCTCCCTGAAAGGTGTTGTGAAGGCAATGATGTCTTCGGCCAGTTGTTTCTTCAGGTCACCGTAACGGACGGAGCAGTCATTGTATGCATCTTCGAAATGCGATACCGTTTCTGCACTGGAAACCACGTTCATCAGGGTGAAAAGGTTCTGTATGGGTTCAGGCTTTTCCTGGTTTTTCTCAGTTGGGCCGCTGTCGGTTACTGCGCGCATCACCTTTTTCCGGATCACTTCCGGCGGATCGGCCAGTAAGATGGCATTGCCTTCTGATTTTCCCATCTTCCCGCTTCCGTCAAGCCCGGGGATCTTCACCAATGCTTCTCCAAAATTATAAGCTTTCGGGATGGGAAAATAATCTACTTTGTACATGCGGTTGAACCGCCTGGCAAAAGTGCGCATCATCTCGAGGTTCTGTTCCTGGTCTTTCCCTACAGGTACTTTGGCAGCTTTATGAATGATCACGTCGGCGGCCATCAGTGTTGGGTAGGTAAGCAAACCTGCATTCACATTTTCAGGTTGACTCCTTACTTTATCCTTAAAAGATGTGACCCTTTCAAGTTCACCCAGGTATGCGTTCATATTCAGGAGCAGATATAGTTCAGCCACCTCAGGCACATCACTCTGCACGTAAATAGTTGCCTTCTCGGGATCGATGCCTGCAGCAAGGTATTCTACCAGGACATTCTTCACATTACCATGGAGGTCATCCGGGGTGGGATGGGTGGTGAGTGAATGGTAGTCGGCAATAAAGAAAAAGCAATGACTGTCATCCTGCATCTTTACGAAATTCTTCATCGCACCAAAATAATTGCCCAGGTGCAAGTTACCGGTCGGCCTGATTCCACTGACTACTGTTTCCATGTAATATACTTCTGATTTCGTATTTCGTTTTTCAGATTTCTTATATCTTCAGCTCTTCCCCATTCCTGTCATACATATGATATTCAAGGAAAGGAAAATCATTATTCTTTTTTACATAGATCTTTCTCCCAAACTTCCGCTGCCACTTGCTTTTTAAGGAAGAGAACATTCCTTTGGTGAGGAAGGCATGAACAAAGGGGTGCACTTCGAGGGTGACCTGTTTTTCATTCTGTTCCTGGAAA
The DNA here is from genome assembly GCA_036351275.1 of Bacteroidales bacterium. Classification (GTDB taxonomy): domain Bacteria; phylum Bacteroidota; class Bacteroidia; order Bacteroidales; family B18-G4; genus B18-G4. The sequence goes on along the minus strand of JAZBOU010000191.1, from coordinate 8,648 downwards.
AGGTACTTGATGTTGTTCTCTATCTCATCGGTGATGATGATGCTTGGTCCGATCTTACCTGTGCCTTTGCATGAAGGGCATTGCTCGAGGGTTTCAATGGTCATCTCCGGTCTCACACGTTGCCTGGTGATCTGCACCAGCCCGAATTTACTTGGTGGAAGAATGGTATGCTTGGCCCTGTCTTTCGCCATCTCTTCTTTCAAGCGCTGAAAGAGCGCACGCCGGTTCTTGCCATCAACCATGTCGATAAAATCAACCACAATGATACCTCCCATATCTCTCAGCCTCAACTGCCGTGCGATCTCAGCTGCAGCTTCAAGGTTCACTTCAAGGGCATTGGTTTCCTGTGTATTCTGTTTGTTAACCCTGTGCCCGGAGTTCACATCAATAACATGAAGTGCTTCCGTATGTTCAATGATGAGGTAAACCCCGCTCCTAATGGTAACGGTCTTGCCAAATGAACCCTTGATCTGCTTGTCGATACCAAAGTTCTCGAAAATATGGCCTTTGCCTCTGTATAGCTTAACAATATCAAGCTTTTTGGGCGCGATCCTGCCAATGAAGTTCTTGATCTCCTCATAGAGGTCCTGGTCGTTGATATGGATACTGTTGAAATCTTCATTCAACACATCACGGAGCAAAGCAGATGTGCGGTCGAGCTCGCTGATAACTTTGGCGGGCGGCTTGAGTCCACGAAGCTTCCTGGCAAGGGCTTTCCACTTCGAAACCAGGTTTTTCAGATCTGCATCAAGGTCAGCCACCAGTTTGTCTTCAGCAACGGTGCGAATGATTACCCCCATATTGTTGGGTTTAATACTCTGGATCAACCTTTTGAGGCGGTTTCGCTCATCAATGCTTTTGATCTTTTGAGAAACGGAGATCCGGTTCGAAAAAGGCACGAGTACAAGGTACCTGCCTGCAAATGATATTTCTGATGAGATCCTCGGCCCTTTGGTGGAGATGGGCTCTTTTGCGATCTGAACAGCAATTTGCTGGTTACTTTTCAGCACATGCGATATCTTGCCGGTCTTCTCAATGTCATTCTCCAGCTTGAAATTTGTAATGTCCGGGCGCGGCCCTTTTACTGTTATGGCCTGCCTGACGAATTTGTTTAAGGATCGAACCTGGGGGCCCAGGTCGAGATAGTGGAGAAAACCGTCTTTTTCATAGCCAACATCAATGAAAGCTGCATTGAGTCCAGGCATGATCTTACGTACCCTCCCCAGATAAACATCACCTACTGCGTAGTTATTATCAAGTTTTTCTTTGTGTAATTCTACAAGGAATTTGTCCTCCAGCAAAGCAATATCCACCTCATTCTTAAACGAATTTATAATCAATTCCTTTTCCACGGTGTAATGGTTTTAAATGTAAAACCACTGATAAAAAACATATCAATGATCAACGTAACAAGAAAGGCGGCATGGAAAAGCGGTAGGGTCGGAACAATAAAACAATTGCATAATGCTTAAAGGTTTACATTATGCAATTGTTAATTTATTTCTTCTTATGTCTGTTTTTTCTCAAGCGTTTTTTGCGCTTGTGGGTCGACATCTTATGTCTCTTCTTCTTTTTCCCGCTTGGCATAATTAGTTTCTTTTAAAAGACGATTACTTTACATTCTTTTTCACGTCATTGACAAAGGTCTTCGCAGGCTTAAAAGAAGGAATGAAGTGTTCCGGAATAATGATAGTGGTGTTTTTTGAAATATTTCTTCCGGTTTTCTGAGCCCTTTTCTTAACTGTAAAGCTGCCGAAACCCCTCAGGTATACATTTTCACCATTGATCAGGGAACCTTTAACGGCATCCATAAAAGCTTCAACAGTTGCCTGTACGGCTACTTTTTCAATTCCTGTTTTGTTCGCGATATCTGCTACGATTTCTGCTTTTGTCATGATATATTTTTTAAGTAGTTAAACGATTATTTCTTATTGTGGGCTGCAAATATAAAAATTCTTTGTGTAACAAAAGCTTTTTAAAAATATTTTTTTATTTCTAATGTACTCTAAATAAATTTGTTCCCACATTTATGGACTTTACAAAGCAAATACTTTACTGGTATGAATCCAATCGTCGTGACCTGCCCTGGAGACGTACCGATAATCCTTATTATATCTGGTTGTCGGAAGTGATCCTGCAGCAAACCCGGGTCGAACAGGGGATGTCATATTACCTGCGGTTCCTTGAGCAGTATCCTACCATTAAGTCACTGGCAGAAGCACCAGAGCAGGAAGTACTGAAACTCTGGCAGGGACTCGGGTACTATTCAAGAGCACGTAATCTGCATTACGCATCAAAACAGCTCATGGACGATTTTGGCGGGGTATTCCCGGATAATTATGAAAAGATACGATCGCTTAAAGGAGTGGGTGAGTATACTGCCGCGGCCATTGCTTCCATTGCCTTCGGCCTTGCTGTTCCGGTAGTTGACGGAAATGTGAAGCGTGTGATGTCCAGGATCTTTGGCCTTGAGGAAACAGGCAAGAAATTATACGACAGTGCTAAAGAGATCATGCAGGAATTGCTGGATCAAAAACGTCCGGGCGATTTCAACCAGGCCGTGATGGAGTTCGGTGCCATTCATTGTGTACCTAAAAACCCCGATTGCAATGCTTGTATCTTTAAAGATGGTTGCCGGGCTTTTCTTGAGCACAAGGTGGGTGAGCTTCCCGCCAGGGAAATAAAAAAGAAACCCAGAAAACGCTATTTCTCTTATTTTGTAGTGCATCCCGATGAAAAAACCATCATCCTGAAAAAAAGAAACGAGAAGGATATCTGGGAAAACCTCTATGAGTTCCCTCTGATTGAAACCTCATCGGAAGCAAGTACGGAAAGTCTCCTCATGGAACCGGAATTCAAGGAATGGTTTGGCGACGGGGCATCCGTGCGTACGAGTGGAAATATTTTTAAGCACCAATTATCGCATCAATCCATCATGGCCCGTTTTTACATGATCGATGTGAATAAAAGCAAGCTGAAAATCCATCCCGACTGGGAGAAAATCTCACTGGAAAAGCTTGACAAATATCCTATTTCACGGCTGATGGAGCGGTTTTTTGAGGATGAAAATTAGTTGAATCGGTTGAATCAGTGATAAGAGACAGTGAGTCTGTGGAACAGCGGAACAATATTGATCCCCGTCCCTAGCCCCCTGAACCGCGTTCCGTTTTGTGAAAATTTCACAAAAATTTTCAGCAAAAAGTGCGACATTTTCACTTTTTTAGTATTAATAGTTAAACCCACTGCATGAATGCCGGTCTTTTCATAGGGCGGCATCATTTAAATCACTAAATTTGTATTCATAATTAAAACCGAGAAACATGGCTGGAATTAACAAAGTAATCCTGGTGGGAAACCTGGGGAAGGACCCGGAAGTAAGAACCCTTGAGAACGGGGCAAAAGTTGCCAACTTTACACTGGCAACATCTGAATCATACAAAAACAGGGAAGGACAGCGGGTAACCCAGACCGAATGGCACAATATTGTGCTCTGGAGGGGGCTTGCCGAGATCGCCGAAAAGTACCTGCGCAAAGGAAACCAGGTATATATCGAGGGGAAGATCAAGACCCGTACATGGGATGATAAAGACGGAGTAAAACGCTATACAACCGAGATCCTTGGCGACAACCTTACCATGCTCGGCAGCCGGCGCGATAGCGAGGAAAATGCTGCCGCACCTTCGGAAAATGATGCTCCCGACAGTGATGCCGGAGAAGAAAATGATGATCTCCCATTCTAGTTCAGGAGGCATTTGATATGCTGCTGGAAGATACTGATCTGCTTGTATTGCCGGAAAATGTTTAATTTTGCAGAAGAAATTTATGCCGCTGTTGAATAACCAGCGGCTTGCTTTTAACATATCAAGCTTTGGAAGACCCAGATTCTGCCGGACAGGTATTTAGTGCATTCAGCGTGATTCTAGATACATTCATCCAGCCCTTTTCACTGAGTATTTTGATATCTTTAATTGTACTGCTGATATTGCTGTTTGTTTCAGCCATGATATCAGGCTCGGAGATCGGATTTTTTTCACTCAGCCCACAGCACATCGACAAGCTTGGAGATTCACAGAGCCGGACATCTAAGCTGATCCTCAAACTGCTTGAGCGCCCCAACCGTTTACTGGCTACGATACTTATCGCGAATAACTTTGTCAACGTTGCCATTATTATCCTGTCCACTTTTATCGCAGCTGAGTGGTTCAACCTGGCCAGTTATCCGGTGTTCGCTTTTGTTATGCAGGTGATCGTGATCACTGCGCTAATCCTTCTGATGGGTGAAATATTGCCCAAAATGTATGCCAGTGTTTATCCGGTCAGGTTTTCACATGCCATGGCTGGTGTTTTGAATGTACTCGTAAAAGCGTTTTATCCTTTAAGCTCCATTCTTGTAAGGTCAACATCCTTTCTTAACAAAAGGCTTGCCCGGCGTACTTATGGCATGTCTCGCTCAGAGCTATCCGATGCCATTGAGCTAACTGCGGGCGAAGACACCCCCGAGGAAGGCAAAAAGATACTGATAGGTATTGTTAAGTTCGGTGATATTGAGGTTAAAGAGATCATGCATTCCAGGATGGATGTTGTAGCACTGGATATGGGAGCCCGGTTTGATGATGTGATGAATGTCATCGTTGAATCGGGTTTTTCACGAATACCGGTATTCGAAGAAAGTTTTGACCATATAAAGGGAATATTATATGTGAAGGATCTTCTGCCACACCTTGAGAAGGGGTCAACATTCAACTGGCAGGGCCTTCTGCGTGATGCTTTTTTCGTGCCGGAGAACAAAAAGATCAACGACCTGCTTCAGGAATTCCAGGAAAAGAAGATCCACCTTGCGATCGTTGTGGATGAATATGGCGGCACTTCGGGTATCATTACCCTTGAAGATGTACTGGAAGAAATTGTGGGAGAGATCACAGATGAATCCGATTCAGGCACGGAAGATTTCAAGTACCAGAGGATCGACGAGAACAACTATATATTCGAAGGCAAAATGACCATCAATGATTTTTGTAAGATCGTTGATGAAAATGATGACATTTTCGATGAGGTTAAGGGCGACTCCGACAGCCTGGCCGGTCTGATGCTTGAGCTCTTAGGCAAATTACCGCAAAAGGATGATAAGATCGGCTTCAAAAACTATACATTCAAAGCTATTGATGTTGACCTGAAAAGGATCAGGAGGATCAAAGTGACAATAAAGCGGAATGTTGTTAGTTAGATAGATATTGTCATCATCTTTACTTGAGATGGTGAACGCTAAACCTTACAGCTTAAATGAAAAAGCGTAAAAATATAGTTGCACTTGCCTTTATTGTCGGATTCCTGCTATCTGCATGCAGCGAAAACCATACTCCCAAGCCAAGAGGCTATTTCAGGATCGACCTGCCGGAGCATGAATACATTGCTTTTGATACCACTTTCCCTTATGCATTTGAATACCCGGTTTATGCCGAGATCAACCCCGATCCATTTGCGCCGGAGGAGCCCTACTGGCTGAACATCGATTTCCCGGAGCACAAAGGCCGCATTCATATCAGTTATAAAACCGTTGATGGGAACCTGGCCGAGTATCTCGAAGATTCCCGGCAGTTTGTGATGAAACACATTCCCAAAGCAAGTGCAATAAACGATTCCCTTATTCTCGACCGGGAACGGAAATTATATGGCCTGGTTTACTATATCGAAGGCATGGGTGCGGCATCGCCCTGCCAGTTCTTCGTTACCGACAGCACCAGGCATTTCGTGCGTGGCGCACTGTATTTCGATGTTGTTCCCAACAACGACTCCCTCGCCCCCGTGATCGATTTCCTTCAAAAAGACATCGAACACCTCCTTTCCACCTTCCAATGGAAGTAAAACTATATTAAATGCACTTGTCATCCCGAGGAGCGAGTAAAAAGAGTGACGAGGGACCGGTGAATAACGTATTGTGGATAATTAGCCTGATATAGGTAACCCTACACACTAAAGCACGTATGAAATCTTAAACCTTGCGTTTCTCAAAAAATGGTACTTTTGGGAGCGCTGAACTATTGCTGCAGGAAAAAAGAATAATTGTGATTGAAACCATCAAAATAGGGACCCTGAAATGGCATCATGTCCTCAACCCGGACGAAAATGATCTTCAGTACTTTGCGGATACTTTCCACTTCCATCCGCTCGACCTTGAAGACTGTCGTTCGAAGTTGAACCAGCGGCCGAAGGTGGATATTTACGACGATTACTATTTCATGATCCTGCATTTCCCGAATTTTGATAAATCAGGAAAATTCCTTCAAACCAAAGAGGTGAAGATCTTCTGGGGTGACGATTATATTATCACGATCGGCAGTTCCCACTGGGTGGTTATGAATATGTTCAGGGAAGCACAGGAACAGCAGGCCAGGAACGAAGATTTTGAAGTGGGTACATCTGATGCCCTTCTCTATAAAATTCTTGAACGCCTGATGCGGGAAACCATGATACTGCTGCGCAAAGTGGGTAACGATGTAGAGTTCCTTAACACAGAGTTATTCAATATGAAAGCCAGGGAAACGATCGAAAGGATCTCAATTACCCGTAAGAATATTATCCTGCTGAACACCATCTTCAAACCACAGCTGCCGCTCTTCCAGCGTTTCGAGATCGGTAAGATCGAAGGTTTTGCCGAGAACATGGAAGACTACTGGGGTAATATCCTCGACTACTACCAGAAGATGTGGGATATGACCGAAGATTACCAGGAGCTGATCGAAGGCCTCTCAAAAACCTTTGACTCTCTGCAGGCACATAAGATCAACGACATTATGAAGGTACTTACCTTCTTTTCCACCATACTCCTTCCTTTAACCTTTATCACCGGCCTTTACGGTATGAATGTCGGTCTCCCTTTACAGGACGATCCTTATTCTTTCTTTATCGTTTTGATCGCCATGGTGGTGATCGTGGTGGTGATGCTGCTCTATTTCAAGCGTAAACGCTGGATATAACTCCCAAAAATTGTTTCATGAAATTGTAATCCTGCTTTGCACACAGAAGCTTTAGCGTAGGTGTAAATGAGTGAAGCGAAGGAGCCTTTGAATTAGCTGAACTGGTTGAATTAGTTGAACTGGTTGAACCTGGAATTATTCCTGCCTAATAATGCCATCTTTTGGAACCCCTCTATTGAATCATAACGGAATATTTCGTACTTTTAATAGATCGTATCACAGTAGGAATCAATATCATGAAAACTATATCATCAATATTCATTTCATCTTTATTAAGTATAACATTTTTATTTACAGCTGCCCAGAATGTGGAAAAAATCATACTACCTGAGGATAATTTTGGATACATTCCCCAGGATATATTAATCACTGAGAATTGTTTTTCTCAAAATACTTCAGGTTTGATATTTATCTATAGTTTTCAAAGGATAACAGTCATAGATAAAACGAGCAATGCTATTCTTCACCAGGTTGAGGTTTCAGACTATGGCAGGAATTGTGAAAAGTATTCAGAATTGGACCGAATTCCATCAGTTTCATTTATGGCATTTAACAAAGCAGATAAAGAATTATATTATGTTGATCCCACTCCAGACGAATTTCTGAATATAAGATATATAAAGTTTGATGATGACAAGAGTATCGATGAACAAGGACTTGCAGTTGGAGTACGACCTGATATAGTCAGTACCGATGATTTTTTATTATCAGGATATACTATTCTTAAGTATAATGATAATAGCGGACGCTTGTATTTGGTTGCAAATGGAACAGGAATTAGTACCCTAAATAGCTTTCTTAGTGTGTATAAAAAAGATCAGAGCCTTACCTTTACCTTACAATATGAATCCATATTTGAGAATAATATTGACTATTATGATATAGCCTTTAACAGAAATAATGATGGTTCCAGTACAGATCATTTTTTTACCAGCAGGGATAATTTTTGGGAGATATATGAAATTAACGCTGCTGGTACTAATATATCTATGATATCAAATATCAATTTAGGTAGCGGTGGAGTATATAAAAACGGGTGGTTTCTACCTATTTATGATAACTCTGTAAATAAAATCTTATGTCTTCCTCATAACGACCATTACAACGGGAGTGGTACTTATAATGTATGTGAAATAGATTGTTCACTAGCAACACCAGTATTTACAGTCCTGGATGTAAACGATTTCCCTGTTCCGGATAGTAAAGTGTTTAATGCCGGGGTATATAACCCGAATACTGGAATTACATTATTAAGCGTAAAACCAGGTTCTGACTCTGAAGAATTTCTTTATTACTATGATCACGCCTCTGGCCTGGCGGATAAGGTGACAAATTTTCCTGCCGGAGATGATATTCTCAACCTTGGATCATATATGACATATGATGCTTATGGTAATTATATTCTCACACGGAAAAATGAAATAGCAAAACTTAGTTTAAATACATTAAATTACTCAGTTACGGAGAGTGTAATCAGTGATGGATTTAACAACTATTTCAGTAAAGTGTTTTTTAATAGTACCAGCACTACTGTAAAACTTAATGCCATAAATATTTTGTGTGGGAGTATTGATAGATTTAGATACGATGCAGGACAATATTTGCCCTACTTTGCAGGCCCTTTAGAAACCGGTGAAGCTCTTTATGAGAGCGTTTTCAATCCTATTGATGGCA
>JAZBOU010000190.1:0-13351 GCA_036351275.1 Bacteroidales bacterium | reverse complement strand
TATAGAATTGATATTTTAGTGGAGAAAAGGGTTATAGACGAGGTGAAGTCTGTTGAATCCCTGAATGAAGTTCATATGGCCCGGATAATAACCTACCTTAAGTTATCAGGTTGTAAACGAGGTTTGTAATCCAATTTCAATGTAAGCCATTTCAAAGATGGGTTCCATCGAGTTATATATTAATCCTTAGTGTACCTTTGTGTTGACCTTTGTGTATCCTTCGTGGTTAAAGATCTATAAACGGCTAAAATTATGGCTTTGCCGGAAGACATATTAAACCCACTTGAAGAATTGCGGGCATGCAACATCTGCCCCCGCAAATGCAATGCCGACCGTTTTTCGGAGAAGAAGGGCTATTGTAATGCCGGACCTGAGTTCGGCATATCATCCATCTGCATACACAGGGGAGAGGAGCCCGTGATCAGCGGAAGCAAAGGCATCTGCAACGTTTTCTTCACCAACTGCAACCTGCAGTGTGTGTTTTGCCAGAACTGGCAGATCAGCGATAATGAACTGGACCACAGCCACGAACATATGGAGTTGGATGAGGTGATCAGACAGATCAAAACCATTCTCGATACCGGGATCAACATTCTTGGATTTGTTAGCCCGGGACATTTTATCCCGCAGATGAAGGTGATCATCCATTCCCTGAAACATCTGGGATATGATCCCGTTATCGTGTATAATTCAAACGGCTACGACAATGTAGATCAGCTTATTGCGCTTGAAGGAATGATCGATGTTTATCTTCCCGATTTCAAGTATATGGAAGAGGATATTGCAAGGAAATATTCCGACGCTAAAGATTATCCCCGGTATGCACTTGCTGCCCACAAAGAAATGTACCGCCAGATGGGAAGCAACCTGATCGTCGACAATGAAGGATATGCCATGCGGGGTATGCTGATCCGTCACCTGGTTTTACCCGGACATACGGCTAACAGCATTAAAGTGATGGAAGCGATCGCGGAGGAGCTGTCTCCGGATGTTCATGTTGCCCTGATGTCGCAGTATTATCCCTGTCACAGGGCCCGTGAATTTACTTCCCTGAACCAGCTCGTGGATCCGGTGGAATACAACAAGGTGCTGAAGAGGATGCAGGAACTCGGGATCACCCGCGGTTTTGTGCAGGGAATTGAGAGTTCAGCTCATTACCGGCCGGATTTTGATCTGGAGCATCCGTTTGAGTGATATTCAACAGGCAATATCCAGTATTCAATACACTATTGTCCGGTAAAAATTTTTGTTTCTTATAATTGTAATTGTTATACTTCTTAATAGTTGTCGCTCGACTCCGCTCGCGATGACAGCTCAAGGTTTGTTTTTGGAAGAAGGGCGCGGCACTCAATAACTTGATTTCATTGGTGTGCCGCGCCCTTATCCCTATTTTAATGACTTTGAATTGTCACCGCGAGCGAAGTCGAGCGGCTCTTTCAATCACGCAGTTTTCTATATTTAGAATTTAACCGGACATTAGTGATTCTATTCTCATAGTTCGTATATAGATTAATACCTGAATCTGCAAAATGTCCCCTTATATGCAAAAAAAAGTTTGTATTTTGAATATTGTATATTGTACTTTGAATATTTAAAGCTATTCCATAGATGTATCCAATAAACTACACCGAGCCCCTCTTCCGTCCTCCCAGTGAGGCCTATTCATTGATCCTTCAACCCACCATCGGTTGCAGCTGGAATCGCTGTGCATTTTGTGAGATGTATACGACGAAGAAATTCAGCATCAGGGATATTGATGAGGTTAAAGCCGAGATCCGCTCGATGGAGCCATATGCTGATCATGTGCGCAAGGTCTTCCTGGCGGATGGCAATGCCATGGTGCTTCCGGCTGACTACCTCCTTGCCCTGCTTGCGGTGTTAAAGGAAAACTTTCCCCGGCTGACAAGAGTTTCTGCCTATGCCATACCCAAAGACCTGAATGCTAAAACAGTAGAGGAGCTTGCACAAATACGGGAAGCAGGTTTAAAGCTTATTTATGTTGGAATAGAATCGGGTGATGATGAAGTGTTGCGAATGGTGAACAAAGGGGAAACATATGATTCGACTGTGGAAGGCATGCTCAGGTCGAAAGAAGCCGGTATGAAAAGCTCGGTTATGATCCTGAGCGGGCTGGGAGGGACGAAATATAGCTATCAACATGCTGTTAACTCTGCCCGGGTTGTGAACGCGGTACAGCCCGAATTCCTTTCAACGCTGGTCTTAAGCTATCCTTACGGGCTGGAGCATTTCAGGAAGCGCTTCAAAGGAGAGTTTGAACCCTGTGAGATTGCGGATCTGCTGGATGAACTGAAGGTCTTCCTCGAGCACACCGATTTGGAACAAACGATCTTCCGAAGCGATCATGCATCGAATTACCTGGTCTTGAAAGGTACGTTGGGAAGAGAGAAAAAACGGATGATTAAGGAGATCGATACAGCACTCTCTGATCCCGGCAATGCAGGTTTGCGACCGGAATTTTTGCGAGGCTTATAAAAAAAGCTGCCCGATTTTCGGGCAGCTTTTCATTTGTCATCTTTGTTTATGAAATAGATGCTATTCAAAGTCTCCGCATACCACTGAATGAGCCGTTACCCATATAGGCCCTGAGAGATTATCAATTGTAAAGGAACTTCCACCGGAATAATCATACCCACCCGGTGCAGTTAAAAACTTATTCTTTTTATTAAGAGGTAACCTTCCATCTGCTGATGTTCCAATATGCAAATGTGTTTCCTCCAGCGTATACGCTGCATCAATATTATATGTGATGGTTGCTGTACTCCCAACATACTCAATATCCAGAGTTCCTACCAGGGTACCATTACCTATATCGCATTGTCCAGCTCCTGCATAGATAGGCCAACTGTCTGTTGTTCCTTCATCTACTGGCCCATTGGACCAGCCCCAGTTATTACCCTGCGTATTCAGGTTAAGGAAACAGTCATCATCATCCCCTCCAAAAGCATATGCGGTTTCGCATGTTGGTTCTTCACAAGGTTCTATGCAAAAATCAACATAATATCCATAGGATTTAAGTGAGGAATTGGCATAAACCCTATAAACCCATTCATTTGTAACCAGATCCTTAAGATTGACTGCTGCTACAATATCCAGGCACTCATTCAGATCAATTCCTTCATTCTCTAATTCAGTGAAAGAAATAATTTCCTGATGATGCTGTGTAGATATATTGGTATTTATGAATGGGATATTTTCTAAATCTATAAAATGAACAGTTCCGTCCGGGTTCCAAGCATCGGCAATCGTCGGTAGTGGCGTCGCGCCATCATTAATAATATAGATATATGTTTTCCGAATATAATAGTCGCTATTTTCATCAATATCAAAATTTAAAATCAAATTGGATTCATCATTGCCAATAGTTAACGTACCAAAATCAATTGGTTGGTCCCACTGGTTTAATGGAAAGGTCAATGTGTTACCGCAATAATCTTTGTGCTCAATGGATGTATTGTCAATAATTTCATCAGCAGGAGTTTGAACTGCTTGATCATTTAGATCAGTTTTCTGGCATGAGATAGTAACTATGCTAAAGATTACCATCATGCTTAGCAACTTTAGAATTTTTGTCCGTTTCATAATAAATAAATTTAGGATTGTAAATACACGTATTAGAGTTTTATGATCTGATTTGTTGAAATTAATATTGTTGGTAAGAATTATGTTTCAGTCTGAACCAGAACTTGCCGTGCTTTTTCCTTCGGTTTTCGATGATGGCCGCCGGCAGGATGGACCCCAGTATCCCCAGGGCCAGCACAACAAAGAAGAGGCTGTAGAAACCGGTCAGGTTCATACAGAGGAGTGCAGTCAGGGCAACGATAACGACATTGGCAAGCAATAATACAAGGGTTACCTTGTAGTGACGGTTATATATCCTGAGAAGGCAATGGTGTATATGGTTCTTGTCGGGGAAGAATGGTGACATTCCCTTGAAGAGCCTGAGGGTAAAAACGCGCAGGGTATCTGTTATGGGTACAATAACAAAGGCCAGGGCCAGCGATGGGGAGGACTCGACATTAAAAGGCAGCGAGCCATCCATATTGAATTCCACAAATTCAAAGACCTGCACGACCATAAGCAGCCCGATGATCAGTGAGCCTGTATCCCCCATAAAGATCTTATACCGCTTGCCGAAGAGATTGTATCTCAAAAATCCCAGCAAGCTTCCAACCAGGGAAAAGGCTAAAATAGCCAGGAAGGTATACCCGTTCAAGAGGAACCAGATCCCAAAGAATGAAGAACCCAGTATCCCCAGTCCTGCCGCCAGTCCGTCGATACCATCGATGAGGTTATATGCATTGATAAACATGAGGACTATCAGCAGGGAAAGGGCAACGCTGGCAATATAGCTGATCTCTGTTACTCCCAGGATACCGTGCAGGTTTGTGATCCTGAAATCTCCGATTACAACTATTGTAATTGCTGCCAGCAGTTGAATGATAAACTTTGAGCGTGGGGATATCAGCATGATATCATCTTTGATCCCGATAAAAAGGAGCAGTATCATTGCTGCAAAAACAAGCTTCTCATTCAGGATCGGCAATCCGGTCGACAGCAATAATGTTGAAATAGTGATCCCGATGAATATGGCAATACCGCCCATCGTGGGCACTACTGTCTTGTGAACTTTGCGATCGTCCGGTTCATCAAAGAGATTTTTGGCTTTGACCACTCTCACAATCGCCGGTATGCAGATAATAACTAGTGCACATGACAGTACTACTGCAGCCACTGATATTAATATTTCCATTGTTCTTGTTCTTTAAGTTGTTATTAAAAAGTTTTTGTGTACCATTCATATAGCATGCGGATACCATCATCAAGCTCTATCCTGTGTTTCCATCCGAGTTTATTTAGTTTGCCCGGGTCGGTAAGTTTGCGCATGCTTCCGTCTGGTTTTCCAGTGTTAAAAATCAGCTTCCCGCTGAAGCCGATTTGCTTTTTAATAAGTTGGGCTAGTTCTTTTATTGATATTTCATTACCGGTGCCTATGTTGATATGCGTGTTTCGTATTTCTCTTGTCTTAATGTCCTTATCCATGCCTTCCCGGATCATGTTAAGCGAATCCTTGAAATCTATGTTTTCCATTACAAATACGCATGCTTCCGCCATTTCCTGCGACCATAGGAACTCACGCATGGGATTGCCTGAGCCCCATATCTCAACGCTGATATCATTGTTCTGACCATTTATCCTCTGAATGCCATATTTCGCCATTATGTTCAGTATGTTATCCTCCCCGGCCCTGCCGTCAACATCTTCAACTGGCCTTTTTTCAAGATCCTTTCTTATGGTTTCCCAGTCATTATTCTCCAGACATTTGCCAAGATGAATCTTGCGGATCAGGGCGGGAAGAACATGGGAGCGCTCCAGGTCGAAATTATCATTGGGTCCGTAAAGGTTGGTGGGCATTACCGATAGAAAATTTGTTCCGTACTGAATGTTGTAACTCTCACACATTTTGATACCAGCTATTTTTGCAATGGCATAAGGCTCATTGGTATATTCCAGTGTGTCCGTGAGCAGGTATTCCTCTTTCATGGGTTGCGGGCATTCACGCGGATATATGCAGGTGCTGCCCAGGAACAGCAGTTTCTTCACGCCATGCATATAGGCAGCATGTATGATGTTGCTCTGTATCATCAGGTTGTCGTAGATGAATTCTGCCCTGTAAGTGTTGTTGGCAACGATCCCGCCTACCCTGGCAGCAGCCAGGAATACATAATCAGGTTTATGTTCTGCAAAGTAAGACCGAACAGCCGCAGCATCTCGCAGGTCAAGCTCCTCAATGGTCTGGCCAATGATATTGGCATAGCCCTTTTCCTCAAGCGCCCTGACAATTGCTGACCCCACAAGGCCAGTGTGTCCTGCTACATATATTTTGTCATCTGTATGCATTTGATCCGGTCTGTCCTTATTCGAAATAGTTTAATATCTTAAAACCACCATCTTTGAGGTGGGTATCCTGTTTCATGAGTTTAATATCTGATCGCATCATGTCGCTGATGAGGCTATGAAGGTCGTATTCCGGCTCCCAGCCAAGCTTGTTTCTTGCTTTCTCAGCATTTCCTATGAGCAGATCAACTTCAGTGGGACGAAAATAATTGGGATCGACTTCAATACAGCATTCCTTAAGGTCTTTGATCCTTTTAAGATATGCTTCACCAACTTTGTCCTTAAATATTTTTTCATCAATTGCCGTGATCGAACCTTTTTCATCCACACCTTCACCGCTGAAACTGATCTCAAGTCCTATCTCTGCTGCAGCCAGTATTACAAAATCCCTGATGGTGGTGCTGATCCCGGTTGCAATGACATAATCATCCGGTTCATCCTGTTGCAGGATGAGGTGCATGGCCTTCACGAAGTCTTTGGCATGTCCCCAGTCACGGGAGGCCGACAAATTCCCTAGAAATAATTTTTCCTGCAGGCCCATGGCAATGCGGCTGATGGCCCTTGTGATCTTCCGCGTTACAAAAGTTTCTCCGCGCACAGGCGACTCATGGTTGAAGAGTATTCCATTGCTGGCATGTAAACCATATGCTTCGCGGTAGTTGATCGTGATCCAGTAGGCATAAAGTTTTGCTACACCATAAGGTGATCGCGGGTAGAAGGGGGTGCGCTCTGTTTGCGGGATCTCCTGGACCATACCGAAAAGTTCGCTCGTTGAAGCCTGGTATATACGCGTATGACCGGTCATGCCAAGCAAACGAACAGCTTCCAGTATACGCAGGGTTCCAAGGCCATCTGCATTGGCAGTATATTCGGGAGTGTCAAAGCTCACCTTAACATGACTCATGGCCGCAAGATTATAGATCTCATCAGGCCGTACTTCCTGGATGATACGGGTGAGGTTCATACTGTCGGTAAGATCCCCGTAATGAAGGATCAGATTTCGTTCTTCAATATGCGGATCCTGGTAAAGATGATCGATACGCCCGGTGTTGAATGAAGAGGCACGTCGCTTGATACCATGTACGACATATCCCTTCCGGATAAGGTGCTCAGCCAGGTAAGCGCCGTCCTGTCCTGTGATTCCTGTAACCAGGGCTTTTTTCATACGATACTTTTACTAAATTGAAATTTGATGAATAATAATAATATCAGGCAGCAATAGTCTCCATCTCCTTGGTGGCTATCTTCTTCAGTGATTCAGGTTTAGCCGGTAATCCTTTAAAGATCTTTTGAGGAAGCTGGCTGTCGGGAAAGAAAATAACCCATGCTGTACAGAAAATAAGTTTTGCATCCGTCCGGAAACTCATGTTTTTATAGTACCATAATTCCAGTTCCCCTTTGTAGGGTGCGATCACCTTTCTATCATATTCATGGGGGTCGATGCCGGAGTTACTGATCCATTTCTCCTCGTCACGAAAAATAATAGAGCCGATTCCTGTTATGCCGGGCTTAGCATGATAGATATTTTGCTTAACATGTTCAGGAAACTTATTGTAATCAACCTCCATCAGGGGCCTGGGGCCTACAATCGACATATTCCCGATCAGGACGTTGATGATCTGCGGGAGCTCATTCACTTTTGTTTTACGGAGGTACTTGCCTACCGGCAATACACGCGGGTCATTTCTAAGGGTCAGGCTCCCTGCTCCAATTTTAGAACTGCCTTTGCGCATGGTGGCAAATTTCCAGATCTTAAAGGTGTTGGTTTTATAACCTATCCTCGTCTGTCTGTAAAAAATCTCATGCTCACCGGTCAGCAATAAAATGAGTGCAACTGGTATTAAAAGAGGAGTTAAAAATATAAGCGCGATCACCGCCAGAAACAGGTCGATGATGCGCTTATAATATCTCCTGTAAGCAGGGAACTTCAGAAGAGAATCTACCAAGGGTAAATCCTGGTTAATCGTATCGTATCTCATTTTGATAATTGTGTTTTGTTTCTTGGTCAATGCAAAATTACAAACAGATAGGGCGGGGAGCTGTTAATTATTTGTTAAAGGGTTTGTTTGCGATTTAATGTGAGTTTTCACTGCTTTAAAGATCCTTGATATCTACATTTTCGAGTCAAGACCCCTGTCGGTTTCGATATGCTCAAAACTGGGGAGACTTTTGCTAAACAGCTCCACTATTGCGGCTTTGCTCACCCTGTCAGAATCCACCAGCGTTTTCAGATTTCGTAAGATCTCATTTATTTCTTCAGCGCTTCGCTTATTCGTATAGCTGATAACTCCCAGCTCAATGAATCTGTCAAAATCCGGGTTTTCTTCTTTGGTATAGAATTCTTCGTAGGCTTTTTCACCTGAGGTATCAGACTCGAAGAAATATACAGGATATTTTTTTGACTGGCCATTCAGCTCTCTGGCCTTCTGTTTTGCTTCATGCTCTGTTTTGCATGGATCCGCCTGCATTCCCAGCTGCTGTAATAGACTGCTTGCAATGTGATCGAAGGGGATCATGTCATGATCTTCATCCAATTTAGGGAAAAAGATATCGCCTGCTTCGCCCAGTATAGAAGCTATCAGGCATAATTCTCCGGCCTCCTGTGGAGAAACAAAGAAACGGCGAATACCTAAAGGACAGGCCAGCGGTTGCTGTTTCCGCATCCTTTCCAGAAAACCAAGCGGAAGGCTCCCCTGTGAGAAAGCAACGTTGGCGAAGCGAGCGGTCTTGATATTCAGGCGGTCTGAATAGGAAAGGAGGAGTTCTTCCATGAGTTTTTTGCTGGCACCCATAAGGTTGACTGGATTGGCCGCTTTATCCGTTGAAACACAGAAAAAATGTTCCGGGGGAAATTCTACCAGCAGGTCAAGTAATTCTTTGGCCCGGAGGACATTGTTTTCAATCATGGCCTCTATAGAGAAGATGTCTTTTTCACTGCGCACATGCTTGTGTGCTGCGAAATTGGAGATGATCTGAAATGGCCCATGGTATTGAAATAATTTCCTGAACACCCTGTCGCCAAAATTGACCGGATAGGTGATAAAATCTGCCGGAATTTGATATTCATCAGACGACCTCAGGTCACGGACCAATTCGGTCAGGCCGTTTTCATCGATATCTACAACAACCAGCTTAGCGATCCTGAATTTTAAAATGGCCTTGATGTAAGCGGATCCAATGCTCCCGGCACCACCGATCACAAGCACCTTCTTTCCTTCAATACGCTTTTTTAATTCATCTTCATGCTTCAACAGGTCGGCCTGGAATAAACTATATGACCTTCCCGTAACATGATTACGTATAAAATTCTGGAGATCTGTTTCTGAAATCACGAATTCGATGGTTTAAGTTGTTGCATGCTTATTTTAATCAAGTATTGCGCTGCTCGGCACATTCACGAGCCCGTCGGCCAGCCACCTGGTGTTCTCCAAACCATCGGTCTGGCAGTGGTTGAACATCGGCAGTTTGTTCATGGGTTCCCATACAGGACGAGTCATTACCCCATTTTTATTGGTATATTCAAGGAGCTCATCCCTGCTGTTCCGGTCAGGTGTCATAATCGAGTTTAGCCAGTAGTTCGATTGGCAATTATCCGGCTCATCGAAAAAGCTATATACGCTGTCCCTGAAATAAGTGCGGTAGTTTTCTGCCAATCTTCTTTTCCTGATCAGGATGTCGTCAAGTGTTTCCATCTGGGCACATCCAAGTGCGGCAGCAATATTTGTGAGACGATAATTGTAAGCTATCCTATCGTGCTTATACTCCCATTCATGCGGTACTTTGGCTTGTGTAGTAAGATGTTTTGCGGCCCGTGCAGCTTCCTCGTTATCAGTAAGGATCATACCGCCTCCGCCGGTTGTGATCACTTTGTTTCCATTAAATGAGAGGATGCCCATATAGCCAAAGGTCCCGGTATGTTTACCCTTATAATAGCTTCCTATGCTTTCAGCAGCATCTTCTATCATAGGGATACTATAGTTGTCCAGTATTTCTTTTAACTCATCAAGTCTTGCCGGGTGTCCGAATGTATGCATGGGTATGCAGGCAGCTATCCGCCGGCCACTTTTTTTGTTAAAAGCCTGTCCAATATTATGTGGAGGCAGTGCGTCGCGAAGCTCGACATTTTCCTGCAGCCATTCATTAAGGGCAGCAGGGGAGAGCCCCATCGTGTCGCGATCCACATCAATAAAGACAGGTTCAGCGCCCGTATACGTGATCGCATTGGCAGTGGCAATAAATGTGAGGGCCTGGGTAATGACCTCATCGCCATGCTGTACTCCTGCCAGCTTCAAGGCAATATGAAGGGCTGAAGTGCCATTCATTGCAGCTACAGCATATTTTGCACCTGTGTATTCCGCACATTTCTGTTCAAACCGGTCAACAAATTCACCTACACTCGACACAAAATTAGTGTCAATGCACTCTGATAAATATTTCTTTTCATTACCGATAAACCGTGGTTCATGTAAGGGTATGAATGCCTCCGGTTCACCATACATTGAACGTATGAATGCAATCAAATTATCCTTTGCTGGCATTTGATGTTGAGGTTGTTGAACTGGTTAAATTGGACACAGCTTCGCTTTGTCAGTCCCAATGTGATAGTGGGTGACCATTTAGATTAAGGATGTAAAAGATTTGGTTTTACTTCAACAATATCTGATTTCTGCTGTATCAGAAATACATGTAGACATCAGCTTATTATGTGAAACAAAACCCTTGGTCAGGAGGGATTGTAATCGTCATAATTTTAGATTCAGGTCTACTTGGGTTTTCTTTTATACAAAAATATGACTTGCGCATCAGCATTAATAGAGCATTATTGCCTGTTTACTATAAGTATTAGTACGTGGGTATTTACATCTGCCTGGTGTTCGGTTTAATCTGGCAATTTTGAAGTACTGAACATTTTTTGTGAGAAAGCTTTATATTTATGGGTAATTGATCTTTTTCTTTATTTGAATAGCTGTGAGGGGGGCTTGTTGGATGGATGATTGCTTATTTATTTTCTTCAGGCGTAAGAAGGGTTCTTGGTTTGTTATTTAGTAAGCTTTCTGTTTCATCCTGAGCCCAATGGTCATTTAGCTTTTTACCCATGATTGTATATAGTATTATCTTGAAATCCAGCATCATACTCCATTTCGTGATATAGTTTTTATTGATCCGCACTTTTTCGGGAAACAGTATCTCATCGTTATAATATTTTGGATCAGCCTGTTTTGACAGGATCTCTTCTTCATTAATGAAGCATAGACTGGCGGCACCGGTGAGCCCGGGTTTTACACTGAGTACCAGGCGGTCATTACCCTCCAGGAGATCTGCATAACCGGGTACATCAGGCCGGGGGCCGACCAGGCTCATATCACCTTTCAGGATATTCCATAGTTCGGGTAGTTCATCCAATTTATACTTTCTAAGATATGCTCCCAGGGGGGTAATGCGGTTTTCGCCTTTCACGGTTATACTGCTACCCCCGTGGCCAGGGCTCATGGTACGGAATTTTACCATTGCAAAAATTTTACCGTCTTGTCCAACCCTGTTTTGAACAAAAAATACAGGACCGGGCATTTTGATTTTTATTAAAAGCGCCAGGACCATGAATAGAGGAAGCAATATCACCAGCCCCACGAATGAGGCCGAAAGATCAAAAATTCGTTTGAGGATCACCTGCTGGGTTTGTTATTTTTTCGGTATTGCAATTACTCTTTCCCTGTAGCGGTGGAATACCACTGAATCATCGCCTACATTGCGGTCAAGGATCATGCCTGCCATGATCTTATTGTTGTTCCCGACCTCAATTTCAGGAATGGTCGCGCAGTTGATTCCAAATAGGTTGCCATTTCCAATTCTGGTAAATCCGGAAAAACACACATTTGGACTTATGAAATTATACTTTCCCACTACCGTATCGTGTCCAATGCTGGAACGCGAATTGACCACTGTAAAATCGCCAATACTTGTATTTGGTCCCAGGTTTGCATGCGGGCCGATTATAACTCCGATACCAATTTTGCTTGATCTGGAAATATACGCCGAGGCATGTATTACGCTCAGGAAATTTGCCCCGTCTTTAAGGTATTGCTCAACAAACTTTTGCCGGTATTTCAGATTGGCAATACCCATGATATAATATGCATTTTTCCGGACCTTATGGTTTTTAACTCCCCCTAATAATGGGGCAGAAAAGGTGTAGCTGGAATAATTGTCAGGGTTGTCATCCAGGTAGCCGATGATCTTGTATCCTCCGGATTTTTGAATGCTGTTGTTATAGTAAATATAATCATCGAGCTCGGCACCGTGTCCTCCCGATCCAATTATGATAACTTCTTTCATAATACTTTCATTTAATCCTCCTTCGCGTTCGCTTCGGACGCTTACGATAAAGCTTCAGCGACAGCGTGCGGACGAGAAGAGTGGTTTAATTCCTCGATGCTCTGCATCGAATACTTGGGTCCAGGGTTCTACCCTTGGATTTAATACCAGTTATTGTGCGGTGTACCCGCCATCTATGACAAGGTTGCTTCCGCTAACCCATTTCGATGCATCCGAAAGCAAATATACGCATGCATAAGCAACATCTTCAACTTCTCCCAGGCCCAGTGGATGCAGGTCTCTTATTCTTTGAAGTGATTCTTCATCTTTGCTGTAAATAGCATTCTTCGACATGGGTGTGAGAACCACACCCGGGGAAATACAATTAACACGGATATTTTTTGGTGCTAATTCCAATGCCAGTGATCTTGCTCCTGATAAAAGCGCCCCTTTTGTCATTCCGTAAAGCACTTTTCCGTTTGCACCCACCATTCCCATAACAGAGGATATAAAAATGATGCTGCCTCCAGTATTTGACATTAGTTTTTCCTGAATTACCCTTCGGCAAAGGTTAAAACCCATTGCTACATTGTTTTTAAAAAAATCATCCATCCTTTCGGGTGTAACTCTTCGGAAAGGCAGAGTTGTAGATATACCGGCGCAATTCACAATTCCATCGATACTTTCATACTTTAATTTTATCTCATTTAGCGCCTCATCAAATCTGTTATAATCAAGAAGATCTAAAGGAAATGCCTTGTGTTCCTCTTTTTTATCAAGCAAATCCATGGTTTCTTTTAAGCGCCCTGTATTGCGGCCAATCAGGATGAGCTTTGCTCCCAGTTGACTGCAGCTTATGGCGCATTGCCGACCTATTCCGGATGATGCGCCAGTTACGATGATGGTTTTATCTCTGAGGCTGAAAGGGGTTTTATTATCTTTCATGGATAATTATATTTCAAAGGGATCGCAGATATGACACTTATTGATATTTACAATCGCCGTAGCCCAGGATAATCCTACCCCAAAGCCACAAAGCAAGATCTTTTTCTCGCCATCAAGTTTATCTTTCAGTTCGGAAACAATCGTTAAAGGGATTGAAACGGATGAGGTGTTACCATAT
>JAZBOU010000189.1:0-18243 GCA_036351275.1 Bacteroidales bacterium | reverse complement strand
TCCCTGGTATGCGTGGCATCGTTGATAAGCCCGATCATCCTGGCCGTGCTGAGGTTATTTAGTTTCCCCAGGTTGATGAAGAAACGTGAAAACTCTTTCGAATAACGTTTATTGCGTCCTTCATTCTTTTCCCTGTCTCTATTTCTGTCCCGGTCTCTGCCTTGCGCCGGCTTTTCGGCATCGACGTTAAGGTCAGGGGCGTTCTTGTAATAGGATGAAAAGCGGTTAAATTCGACCGAAACAAAGTGTTTGATCAGGTCTTCGCGGCTGAGCCAGTCCAGCTTTTTAAGAATTTCCGGCAGAAACTCCTGGACCTGCTCTTCATTCAATTCAACATTTTCAACTTTATCGATCAGGTTGAACAGTTGTTTCTTGCATATTTCCCTGCCATCGGGTATGGGCTTACGTTTGAATGTCTTCCCGGTGATCTTCTGCAGGGTCTTGATCTTATTTGTTTCGCGTGAGTGCACGATGGCGATAGATACGCCACTCTTCCCTGCCCTGCCGGTGCGGCCGCTCCTGTGCACGTATACATCAAGTTCATCCGGAAGATTATAATTGATCACATGCGTGAGGTCGTTCACATCGAGCCCGCGTGCAGCAACATCGGTGGCAACCAGCATCTGCAAATGCTTGTTCCTGAAGCGGCTCATCACATGGTCGCGCTGCGATTGTGAAAGATCGCCATGCAAAGCGTCGGCATTGTAGCCGTCGCCCATGAATTTATCTGCCACCTCCTTTGTCTCCCGCCGGGTGCGGCAAAACACGATGCCGTATATCTTCGGATTCATATCGGCTATGCGCTTCAGTACCTCGTACCTGTACTTTGCCTGGGTCACATAATACTCATGCCTGACATTGTCTGCGCCTACCGTTTCCCTGCCTACCGAAAGCTGTTCCGGATCATGCATATACCTGTTGGCAATGCGAAGGATCTCTTTGGGCATGGTGGCCGAGAACAGCAGTGTTTGCTTATCCTGTGGAGTCCCTGCCAGTATGGCATCCAGGTCTTCCTTGAATCCCATATTCAGCATTTCATCCGCTTCGTCGAGCACCAGCCACTTGATCTTTGAAACCTTAACCACCTTACGCTTTATGAGGTCAAGCATACGGCCGGGGGTGCCAACAACGATATGTACTCCTTTTTTCACACTCTTGATCTGTGGTTCCACGCTGGCTCCACCGTATACCGGCACGACCTTAAATCCCTTGGTATATTTCGAAAAGTCCTTCAGGTCTTTGGTGATCTGTATACACAATTCCCTGGTAGGACAAAGAATCAGGGCCTGGATATCGAATTCCTGGATATCTGCCATTTGAATAAGGGGGAGCCCGAAAGCGGCAGTCTTGCCTGTCCCGGTTTGTGCCAGGGCAATAAGGTCCTGGCTGTCAGAAAGTATTCCGGGTATTACTTGCTGCTGTATAGGAGTTGGTGTGATAAACCCGAGCTCATCTATTGCTTTTAAAAGCGGAGCATCAAGTCCCATTTCATTGAATAATGGCATTTTCTATTAATTAAAGTGTGGATAGTTAAGGCTGGAGGGAACTTGTTGAGGCGTTCGCAACTTCCTCTTTCTTTGCGGCTGCAAAGGTAGACTTATTTTATTGAATATCAATGAATAAATTTAAGCACACAAGCTAATTCACCCGATTCCTGAAACCTGATGCCCGAAGCCTGTTTTTATTTAAAACAAAACGCCCCCGGGATCACACCTGCCTTCATCGTATCAATTGGTATAGCATTAGCACTGTACCTGTAGACAATGCCTTTCTGTACCAGGTCGATGGCATCGGCCACGTAGATATCAGATCGTTGCGGGTCGACTGCCAGTCCATAGAATCCTCCTGAAGTATTCAGATAATGACTCTGGATAAAGATCTCAGGTTCACCCGGCGACAGCACGGCATGACGGTATATATGCCGGTTGAGGAAATACAGTGTATCCCCGCTTCCATTAATGGTTAGCTCCGAAGGCAGGTCGTCCAAACCAAACCGGAATACCTGCTCCGTCTGCAAGGATGAAATATCTATCTTTATCAAGGCAGGTTCCTCGTGCCCATATGGATTTCCTTCGAAACCACCATCAGTAAGCACCCAGAGTTTTCCGTAAGCATCAATGGCCATGGACTGCGGCTGTATCAGGACCCCGATTGAATCCACCAGCATATCGGTCTTGCTGTCGATAACAAGGATCTTATTATCAAAGCTCCAGCAGTTCGTATAAACCAGGTCGCCATATTGAAGCAATTGCTCGGTAGGATGCTGGTAATAGTCAGGATCGTTGTTGTTTACATTGATAGTACCTGATACATAATTTGCGACCGGATCAACAATTGAAACAGCGCGTGCATAAAGATCACTGACATACGCCTTGCTTTCGTTTACAAAATGAATATATCGCGGTGAAGTCAGCCCGGTGATCTTGCCGGTCAATTCGAATGTATTCGTATGAATGGTATAGATCTTCCCACTGCCGTTCAACACGATAAAGCCGGTGCTGTCGACGATCTCCATCGAGAGGGCCACGTCGCCAAGAGGCAGCCCATTGGTATTGAAAAACACATCATTATATACTACTTTCTTTTCGATATCATAGTATGAAAGGGATGCATTTTCATACC
The DNA here is from genome assembly GCA_036351275.1 of Bacteroidales bacterium. GTDB lineage: Bacteria > Bacteroidota > Bacteroidia > Bacteroidales > B18-G4 > B18-G4. The sequence goes on along the minus strand of JAZBOU010000189.1, from coordinate 15,621 downwards.
CAAAATTTCCTTCATTGATGATAAACAATCCGGAAGATGAGGGATCATGCGGAACCGGCCGCCGCTTCCACAACTCATCGTCTTTCATGCAAGAGATCAAAGTCATCATGAACAGCAATAGGGCGATATGTTTTAGTTCTTTTCTCATTTTTCAAAGCTGAACTTCAGCATGATCATATAATTCCTCCCGGGCATGGGCCTGTACAATACCGTATGATACGTTTCATCGAATAGGTTATATATCCTGATTTCGGCACCAAGGCTAATCTTTCCCAGCCTGAAATTCTTTCCGAAATATAGATCATTCATGTAGTATGGATATAACCAATCGCGCCTGCTCACATCATTACTGGAGGTCGTAAAACGCTCGCTGTAGGCGTTGAAGCGGTATGTGGCGTAAAATCCCCCGTATCCAAGATTCACCATCAGGTTACCTGAATGCAAGGGTATGTATACCAGTTGTTTCCCGTATGATTCATCACCCCACACCACTGGGTCGCCATAGTTCTTTGAGCTGGTGTACGCATAATTCCCGGCCAGCCTGTAAGAAACTTTTCCTGTAATGCCTTCAAGTAATAAATCTGCTTCAAGGCCCCTGGCTTTCACTTTACTGATATTGCGGGGTTCCCAGTAGCCTTTGTAACTGGGGATCCAGATGATCCAGTCGGCAATGTCAGACAAATACGCCGTTAAACCACCCTTTATCCGTTGCTTACCAAGATCGATCGCATAGTCGAGGCCCAGTTCCGTGCTGTAACCTTTTTCCGGCAGCAGCGCAGGATTACCGCCCGGCTGCCAGTACAGGTCATTCAGCGTGGGTTCCTGGTAGTTGCGGGATATATTCCCCCTGATGAACAGTTCCTTATCTTCTAACACCTTCCATCTGAAGCCAAAATACGGGATCAAAGGAGAAGCTTTTCCCGCGATAAAATCTTGTCGGAGCGACACTTTGATATCAAACCGCTCCCAGAATCGCTTACTGACAGAAAGGTAGAACAGAAATTCTGTGCGATCTCCCTCATACCCGGTTTTCTTCACTGAATCCACTGTTGCAACGCTATGATAATTCAGGTCGGCAATCCCTTCCAGCATCAGCCCCCTGATGAAATTATAATTGACCGACACCCGGTTTAAGGAACTCTTAATACGGCTTTCAGAATATACGGCAGGGATCTCTCCAAGGCCTGGCACAAAGTTTTTAAGCTCATAGTCGAGCTTTTTTGATGTATAGCCCGACCTGACCGAGAGCTGATATTCTTCCCCGAAGTTCTTCCACTCCCCCATCAGCCTGTGGTCGGTATTGTCCTGCCGGTTCATGTTCGAATGCTCGGGGCCTTCATAACTGGTGGCTCTGGGTATCGTGCGGCCTGATTGCTGGAACCAGTACCTGGCAGAGAAGGTGTTCCGCTCCCCTGCCCTGAGATACAGTTCCTGCAATAAGCCGAATTGCATGTAATCCGCATTTTCGTTTGTATCCTTCGGATTACTGATCTGACCCGTTTCAGGATCTATCTCCGCAATACCCCTGTTGATAAAAGTGTAGTCGTTTTTGGAATAATTATGATAAAGCCTGGTTTTCGACTGCACCTTCCTGTTACCGATCCCGAATTGAAGGAACTCATCGAATGTTGAATAGCTACCAATCCCCTGTATGAATTTTACATTTAGCACATTGTGCCAATCGACCGTGTTATTGATATTTACGCTCCCACCTACACCTCCGCTGCCGTATTCGAGGGCTGCCGGGCCGAAGGCAAGGCTGATCTCATCAGAAATGTATACCGGAACAAGTGAGAAGTCCACCATACCGGTCATGGGTGAATTCATGGGCATGCCATTCCAGTTCACCCTGGTATGCGAAGCTGCGGTACCCCTGAAGGATGCAGTTGCCAGCGCTCCACGGCCCATTTCTTTTACGAAGACCGAAGTGTTCTCCGAAAGCAGGCCGGCCAGAGAAGCATCCAGGTTGCGGATCATCACCAGGCTGTCGACCCGGTTGAATCTCATTCCGGCTTCCTCAGGCTTCTGGGCCTGAGAGGCTTTGATCTCAACCGTTTCCAGCACGAAGACCGAATCTTCAATGCCCTGTGAGAGGGATGATCCCGCCAGGAGCAGGCATGCTATCAATATTCCGGTTATTCGCAGCAACTATTGTTGAATCAGCTTTAATGTTCGAGTATATTCTTTTGTGGTGATCTTCACAAGGTACAGTCCCGGCCGTAATGCCTCGGTATTGATGATTTGTCCATCTCCATAATGATCTGTACTGATAAGCAACTCACCTGAAAGGCTATAAACCTGCAAAAATGCATCATCCAATCCTGAAACTTTGAAAAAGGTGTTTGAAGGATTTGGCATGATGAGAATGCGGGAATGCGGGAATACGGGAATACCAGAGGGTAGTTCGACCCTTGCTGTTATGGTAGCATTTATTTCAGGATCTGAAAGCAGTTTTGCAGTGATCTCCAGCTCGCCCGATTTTTCAGAAATAAGCAGGCCATCTTCGACCTGTGCCCATGACACATTTGTTTCCCAATACAGTTCAGCTTCAGGCTGGATGCGGCCCGCATGAAAGGCAAATCCCACCAACGGGTACGAAGACGTATCTATAATAACAGGCAGGTCTTTGATCACCACCATGTCCAGGTCGTAATTCGTGCCGGGCTCGGGTGTCACATCCACTGCACCGGTGATCTCAGTCGAGATCTCGCCAAGCCATCCAAGATCACCCATCATTCCTGTCTGCACTTTTATAAAATGGATACTATCCAGTTCGACGTAGTTGCCGAGACTGTCAACTGCCCAGGATATGTCAAAGGCATCTCCCCCGGAGGCTTCCAGTTCAGACGTATACGGATTATCGGGTAAAGTGTGTATCTGACCTCCCCTGAGCCTGTTATCGGCATAGCCGAAGGCCCGCTGCGGTGAACGCACAAAAGCCGGACTTGAAGAGTCGATCGCCCCTTCGATCATTGATCCGCTCATCATGTACTGAACAGGGTTGATGTTCGGGAAAGAATCCGCACCGGGGTAGTATGCTTGCTCATGTATTGCATTGGCATAGATAAACCCGCTGTTTCCAAGATTATCCGTCCATGGAACATCAGCATGCCCTCCGGGATTTGAGTATGTCACCCCGTAATCCGCAACACTGGTCGAAAACCAATAGTCGCTGCCTGCCAGCAAATACCACGTTTCATCTGGCAAACCATTTGCGTTCGTGTCGGCCATGACATATACCACGCCGGGTTCAGAGGCATCGGTTATGGGATTGCCAAAAATGGTAAAATCAATCCCGTAGGGATTATCGGGATCATTCACCACAGCATCCTCAAAACCGAACACCACATACCCGCCAAATGCACCCAGGCTGAGCGACCCCTCAATACCTCCGATTATGCTATTGGCTGATGAGGGTAGTCCCCATGGCAGCGCATTGATATGTTGCCCGGGAGCAGGCATGTACTTATAAACACGTGAAATGTACTGGCCCTGCAACTGCATGATTATCAGCAGGAGCACTATGGATATGTAAATACGTTTTTTCATCAGTAGTAACGGCTATCGGATGATGATCTTCCGGGTTCCGATGGCTCCGGCAGCTTCCAGTCGTAAAATATAGCAGCCGGCCGACAGCCCCTGCAGATCAATATCACCCTGGTCTGGAAAGCGTTCATTTAAATATACTAAATTACCGCAAAGATCTGATACACTTATCCTGCACAGGTCCCTGACACCGGCTTCAACATGGATCAGTCCATTTGATGGATTCGGATACACCCCGATGCTCAACTCCGCATAAGGGAAATCAACTATACCTGCATCATCCGGCAGGATGCTCAGGTTATCCATGCAAAAAAAGGTCGGGGTATTGATACCGAACATGCCAACATCAGTGCTTTTCATGGAGAACATCAGGCTGTCGACCTCACCCAGGTCTTCCAGGTCGATCCATGTCCATTCATCCACAATGTAGTCTTCATCATTATTGGAAAAGCGATAGTCGGCCAGGAAAAACTCAACTGTATCCGTAGCGGTACCGCTGATCATACCCCAGATCAACAATTTAAAATAATCAGGATCATCGCCAGATTCCCCACCAAACTTCTTGGTATACTCGTCGCCGTGCATCATGGAGAGGTAGGGATAGGTGCCGTTGGTCACATAAAAACCTTCGACAACATGTGAGTTTGAGTCTGCAAAGTAGAGCGGGACAGGGATGAGTTCATTGGTTACAAAGTCGCTCACAACATAGCTGACGGCATACGTGCTTCCTCCGGATCCTGCAGGATCATACCCGGCGGCTGTAACAGCACTGAACTGGTTCATGAAACCTGGAGTAGAGTCATTCGCCATAGACGAATAAGCCCATTGATTCCATGCGAACCAATCCGGATTGTAATTGTTGGGAAAAAAAGCCAGCCCGGAAATGAACCCGCCACTGAGATCGGAGCCGTCCCAATAGCTTTCGGGGGCCAGCCCAAGACTTTCAAAGTCAGAAATCACACCATCAAGCAGGGCATTTTGCTGTGCCTTTACCACGCCAGGGCAAAGCGCGAGAACAAGCAATAAAAAGTAAGTCTTCCGCATACTTTTAGATTAAAAAATTAATACTGGGTTAATTGCTTGATTTTGCAGCAGACGACGCCTTGGGATGGCAGGAAATATCGTATGATGTGCACCCTGTTTGCCGCAGGCTGCAAAATCCAATTCACTGGCAGGTTTTCTGACTTACTCCCCTTTTCAACGCCTTCCCATCCCGGAAATTGAGACAGTGACATCATGTTGAACAGCATCGGAGATCACAGCAGCGGAAACTGTTGCCGAATCACACGGCATTCCCTTTTATCCCGAAATCCCGGGACCAAAGAACATACAAATGTATCATAAATATGTTATCTTAGCCCTCCTAATAAAAGCACTTATTAACCATTTTTTAAACAATAAAAACCATGATAAGACTCAACACTTTGATTTTTATCGTGTTTACATGCATCCCGGGCCTTATTCAGGCACAGAGCTATTCAACACAACTAAAATCGATTTTTATATCTGAAATTGAATATGCGCGTTTGCAGCATATTAAATCAGCATTAGACGGACAGGGAAATATCCACATGGTATTCACCGGACATGAAAGCAGGTTGTTTTATGGAACGAACAGTACAGGAAGCTGGTCATTTCAGAAAATCCAATATCTCGATGAGGATTATGGTGATTCAACAGATATAGCCTACTACCCTAACATTGCTGTTGACGGGAATGATAGGCTCCATATCACCTTTTTTGGACGCTACAAGGAACAGGTTTACCATGGTAGCAAAGCGATTTCAGGAAACCTTTTCGAGACAAAACCGATTAAATCCACTCCTCGGCCACTTAGATTCTACGTTTACGGAGAGTACACGGATATGGCGATCGACCAGAATGACGGACTACACTTGATCTGCAGGGCAGATTACACTGATCAGGCGGAATACAAATACAATGAAGCTGCAATATACTTCTTCAAACCGGGCAAGTCTGATGATTGGCAATTGCAAGTTCTTCTGCATGATAATAAGATGTACGATGAAAACAACTGGTTTTTCGGAAACAATTCTTCTATCGCCTGCCACGAAAATAAGGTTTATACTGCTCTCGGAGGTTCAAACAAACTGAATTTCGGAAGCAAGCCTATTTCAGGAGGATCCTGGGAAACAGAGGAACTGCTCTACACTCACGATGAGTTCATTAATTCAGGTAAAGACAATCTTTCGCTGGGCATTTCATCCAGAGGTGACATAAAATTTGCCTTTTTCGATCGCACTGACGATGAGGGGTCCCCAATCCACGGCTTAGGCATATATAGCCGCAATAAGAATTGCGGTCCCCGGAATTGGATGCTTTACAATAAATGGAGTACACCCTTAAACATGAATTGTCCGGCAATTGCCTTCAATAAACACGACAAGGCATACCTTGCCCTTGGCCAGAATGGCTTCGCTCTCTATGAACAAACATGCGATTGCGATGGCGAGTACCTCAAAATATTTGAGGATGATCAGAACTCAGCAGATTATGTGGACATGCTTATTGATGATCAAGACAAAGTGCATGTATTTTTCACTTCCAATTACGACAATGAGCTACATTACCTGACGGCAATTCCCAAAGCAGGCACAACAGTTTGTAACTATCCTCCTGAATTTACTGCTTACACAGGAAAAACAAACGTTGGCCCCGGAGAGGAATGGACCGGAAGCGTTTCCGCTGAAGATATGGAATGCGATAAAATCGATTTCTACACCATCATCAAACCTGATTTTGTCACCATCAACGACCATGGTAACGGTACAGCCGACATTCATGCCATTATACCTGAAGGGGAAGGATTTGGAGAAGTGGTATTTACCATTTTTGCCAGGGACGCCTTACACCAGGATATCGACAGTAAAGTGAGCGCTATCTCATTTATACTCAAACTCACCCAGGAAGGAAATGAAGAGGGATATGTGAAGGTTGAGAACAAGTGTGTGGAGTAGGGAGTTCGGAGTTGGGAGTTGAGAGTTGAAAGCAGGCAGTCATCTATATGTGCTATTTTGTATGTGTTATGTTTTATATACTGTTTAAATCAAATGACAAATAACATATAGCACATAAAAAATAACACGTTAATCCAATATCCAGGATCCAGAATCTAGTATCTAGTATCAAGTAAAGAGAAACAAGCAACGAGCAACGAGCGACGAGTAACCAGAAGCCAGCAGCATATCAAGATTTGATTAATTGTTGTAAATTCGGTTGCAGAATCAAATCTGACGTTACGATGAACAGCAGTTTCACCTACATCGACTATATCATTTTCGGCCTCTATGCACTTGTGATCCTGAGTGTAGGGCTGTGGGTTTCTCGCGGTAAAAAAGGCGTTAAAAAAACGGCACAGGATTATTTCCTTGCCAGTAAATCTTTGCCCTGGTGGGCCATAGGTGCCTCATTGATCGCTGCCAACATATCAGCGGAGCAGATGATCGGCATGTCTGGTTCAGGTATGGCCATTGGCCTGGCAATAGCCACATATGAATGGATGGCTGCCCTCACCCTGATCATCGTGGGAAAATACTTCCTCCCTATCTTCATTGAAAAGGGGCTTTATACCATCCCCGAGTTCATTGAAAAAAGATTCAGTAATAACCTCAAGACGATACTGGCGGTGTTCTGGATCGCCCTGTTCATCTTTGTCAACCTCACCTCTGTTCTTTTCCTGGGGGGAAAAGCCATCGATACCATACTCGGGCAGGGTGACGGCAGCATGATCTTCCCGGCCATCATTGCACTTGCCCTCTTCGCCGCTGCCTATTCCCTTTACGGTGGACTGGCAGCCGTGGCCTGGACAGATGTGATTCAGGTTGCACTGCTCGTGATCGGGGGAATGATCACCACCGTGATCGCCCTGGACCACGTTACACCTGACGGAGGCATCTTCAACGGTCTCGACCACATTTACAACACAGCAGGCGATAAATTCCGGATGATCCTGAAAAAAAGCAACCCCGAATTTATCAATCTTCCCGGGATAGGTGTCCTTATTGGCGGCATGTGGATCGCAAACCTCTATTACTGGGGGTTCAACCAGTATATCATACAGCGTACCCTGGCGGCCAAAAGCCTGCGTGAATCACAGCGGGGGATCGTTTTTGCAGCATTTCTCAAACTTTTGATCCCCTTGTTCGTAGTGATACCGGGCATCATTGCTTATGTCATGTTCACCGAACCTGCCGGGACAGCCTATATTGATGGTGCACAGGATGCTTTTATCAAGGCTGATGGCGCCATGAATTACGACAAGGCCTATCCATGGCTTATCAGCACTTTCATCCCCACAGGACTGAAAGGCCTGGTAGTGGCGGCCCTGGCTGCTGCCATTGTTTCTTCGCTGGCAAGCATGATGAACTCAACCTCCACCATATTTACCATGGATATTTATAAGCCTTACTTTGCCCGTAAAAACGGGCCTGATAAAGAAGTAATGGTTGGCCGCATCGCTGCCGGTATTGCGCTGGTCATAGCAGTTATGGTAGCTCCCATGCTAGGAAACCTCGAACAGGCATTCCAATACATACAGGAATACACCGGTGTGGTAAGCCCGGGTATCCTGGCAGTATTTATGATGGGACTGTTTTATAAAAAAGCAAACAATACCGGTGCAATAATTGGCGTGATATCTTCCATTCCCGTAGCACTTGCACTGAAACTCATGCCACTTGAATTGCCCTGGATGGACCAGATGCTCTATACCTTCCTGATCACCGTGGTGGTCATTATGTTCGTTAGTCTCTCCACCAACAAACTCGACGATGATCCCAAAGCCATAAACGTTACGAATGCCACCTTCAAGACCGGACCGGCTTTCAACATTTCAGCCTACGTGATCTGTATCATATTGGTTGTGCTGTATGCAGTATTCTGGTAATAACAAACAAGTTGTTTATCAAATATGGGTTAACATTAAACATTTTTCCTTCCCTTACGTTACTTGAGTATGAAAATATTGCTAACAGGGGTTACCGGGTATATCGGTAAAAGATTACTGCCCGTATTGTTGAAAGACGGGCATGAGGTCGTATGCGTTGTGCGCGACAAAAAGCGTTTTAATGATACTGCCTACCCATCGAAATCCCTGAGTGTTATTGAAGCTAATTTCCTTGACCCGGCCTCCCTTGAAAAGATCCCTGCTGACATAGACGTTGCCTACTACCTGATACACTCCATGTCGGCAACAGTGACAGACTTTGAAAGGTTGGAGCGTGAATGTGCTCTAAACTTCCGTGACAGGCTAAATAAAACGAATGCCAGTCAGGTCGTTTACCTGAGCGGCATTGTGAATGAAGACAAGCTGTCCGATCATCTAAGGTCAAGAAAAGGAGTAGAGGAGATCCTGGGATCAGGGAATTATGCATTGACTACCCTCAGAGCCGGCATCATAGTAGGATCGGGCAGTGCTTCATTTGAGATCATTCGCGATCTGGTGGAAAAATTACCTCTGATGGTAGCCCCGAAATGGATCATGACCCGTTCACAGCCTATCGCAGTGAGCAACGTCATCCAATTCCTAAAAGGGGTGCTTCGAATGGAAGATGCCTTTGATAAAAGTTTTGACATCGGCGGGCCAGAGATCCTTACATACAAAGACATGTTATTGCAGTATGCAAAAATACGCAGGCTGCGGCGCACGATAATAAACGTACCTGTCATGACACCGCGGCTTTCCTCTTACTGGTTGTACTTTGTCACTTCTACATCCTACAAGCTTGCCGTTAACCTTGTCGACAGCATGAAGGTGGAGATCATATGCAGAGAAAATGACCTGCACACAAAACTCGGAATTAAGTTACTCAACTATCGTGAAGCAGTGACGCAAGCCTTTGATGTAATTGCTCAGCAGGAAGTATTATCGAGCTGGACAGACGCATTGACGAAACACGCGCTGGAAAATGGCTTAAGTAAATTAATGACCGTTCCCGAACACGGTTGTTTTAAAGACATACGAAGACACCCTGTAACAGATGTGGAGCAAACAAAACAAAAAATCTGGGCGATAGGCGGCGAGAACGGATGGTATTACGCCAACTGGTTATGGAACCTCAGGGGATTCCTGGATAAAATGGCAGGTGGCGTCGGGCTCAGGCGAGGCAGAAAAAACAAGGACGATATCAATGCCGGGGAAAGCCTGGATTTCTGGCGCGTCCTCTATGCATCAAGGGAAGAGCAGCGCCTGCTCTTATATGCTGAAATGAAATTACCCGGAGAGGCCTGGCTGGAGTTTGCCATACATGATAATATGCTAACCCAGACGGCAACGTTCAGGCCGCGTGGCTTGTGGGGAAGGATGTACTGGTTCATGGTGCTGCCCTTTCACCACATTATATTTAAAGGAATGGTTAAACGAATAGCACAATAATTATGGCCGTTTTTCAATTGAAAACTGAGCAAAAGATACCTGCAGGAATATCCGAAGTCTGGGAATTTATCTCCTCGCCGCAGAACCTTAAACGGATCACACCCGATCACATGGGCTTTGAGATCACCTCCGGGGGGCTTCCGGAAAAAATGTATCCCGGTATGATCATCACATATAAGGTAAAACCCCTCCTCGGTATCAGTATGACCTGGGTAACCGAGATCACCCATGTTGTGGAGATGGAATACTTTGTGGATGAACAGCGGGCGGGACCTTATGCCATGTGGCACCACGAACACAAACTAAAGAAGATCGACGGGGGTGTATTGATGGAAGACCTGATCACCTACCGACCCCCTCTGGGTTTTCTGGGGAATATTGCCAACAGTTTGATTATCAAGAAACAACTCAACGGTATTTTCGAATATCGCACGAAAGCCGTTGAGGAGATCTTTGGCAGGTACATGGAAATGGATTAACTTTACTGTAAAAGGGCCAAAACGACAGGTGAGCAATACTGTAAAATTATACGACCGCGTTGCATTTAGAATGAGTGCCATGGTAACCCGTACCTACAGCACTTCATTTTCCCTTGCTGTGCGTATGCTCCCGTCTGAACAGCGCCTGGCGATTTACAGTATTTATGGCTTTGTCCGCTTCGCGGATGAAATCGTGGATACCTTCCTGGAAAGCAACCAGAAACAACTGCTGGATGATTTCGAAAATGACCTCATGCATGCCTTTGATCAGGGTATCAGCCTGAATCCGATACTTCACGCATTTGTGAATACCGTTAACAAGTATAATATCCCGCGCCGGCATATTGATGCATTCATGAAGAGCATGCAAACCGATCTTTACAAGCATGAATATAAAAGTGATGCTGAAACGATGGATTATATTCACGGTTCGGCCGAAGTTGTGGGCCTGATGTGCCTGAAAATATTTGTGAACGGCTCCGACTCGCATTATACTGAACTGGAAAACCCTGCCATGAAGCTGGGATCGGCCTTCCAGAAGGTCAACTTCCTGCGCGACCTGAAGGCCGACACGGAGATCCTGCACCGCACATATTTTCCCGGGCTGCAATCGGACGGGCTGCATGATGACCTGAAAACAAAACTCATCGCTGAGGTGGAAGAAGAATTCAGGGAAGCCCGAAAAGGGATCAGCAAACTGCCCGGACGCTCACGGCTCGCAGTCCTCGTAGCATACCTCTACTATACACGCCTGCTGGAAAAGCTTAAAAAGACTCCTGCCGAAAAGATCATGAACCAGAGGATAAGGGTAAATAATGCCCGGAAACTGACACTGCTCTTCAACGCTATGATCATCTATAAGTTCAGGCTTAATTAAACCTAAACCAAAGCACGTAATTATCAACATATGGCAGCCAGAGAATTTCTTCAGCGATGGATACCCCGGGATGAACGAAAAGTCAGGCGCTTCCTGGTGATCTTTTACATGGTGGGGATTGCAGGTTTCATTTTGCCGTTCAGCCGGGAGCCTTTTGTCCATCTTACAGGCCTTGCCCTGCTGCTCAGCACATTCCTGCTGTTCTGGTTTCACAAAAGCGGTTTTGATTACAAGTCGATTGTTTTATTCATCGCCATCTATCTGGCTGGTTTCTTAATCGAAGTGATCGGTGTTGGCACTGGGGCTATTTTTGGTGAATATGCATATGGCAACGGGCTGGGACCTAAATTATGGGATACCCCATTGATGATAGGTGTAAACTGGCTCATGCTTTCCTATTGTTTTGCCAGTGTGCTCAAATCATTCAATTTTAACGGCCTTTTTATAATCATATTTGCCTCGGCCGGAATGCTCGCATATGACATTGTCATGGAGCAGGTTGCCCCCATGCTCGACCTGTGGTACTGGAGTAACGACACCATCCCCCTGGAAAACTATATTGCATGGTTTGTGATCGCTTTTGCCTTCCAGTCCCTGATCGTATTTTCCAGGATAAGATTAAGAAATCCGATAGCGCTGACACTGCTTTTGTGCCAGTTCGGGTTTTTCCTTGTCCTGGCCATCTATAAACTTGTTGCGTCATGATCATCAAAGCTCGGCACCATCCGGTTGTTGATCCGTTTTTTACGTGGTACGTGGAACGTACCGTAAAAAGGCATTTCCATGAAATAAGATTCATCAACCGATTTGAAGACAGAGGATGGCCTGTATTGCTGATCGCAAACCACATGAGCTGGTGGGACGGCATGTGGCTCAGGGTATTCAACCAGCGTTACCTTGGCCGGAAGTTTAACTTTATGATACTCGAGGAGCAGTTGCGCAAGCACTGGTATTTCCAGTATATAGGGGGGTTCTCCGTGCAAAAGGGATCCCGGAGCGTTTTGGAAAGCCTCGGGCACGCGGCCGAATTGCTTGGTAATAATGAAAACCTCGTGCTGATGTTCCCCCAGGGGGAAATCCAGAGCATGCATACCGGCACATTTGTATTCGACAAAGGCATAGAAGCGATATTAAAAAGGACTGTGAAAAAAGTCCAGGTGCTTATGACGGTCAACCTGGTAGAGTATTATTCTCAAAAGAAGCCAAGCCTCTTCTCTTACACAAGGGAGCTGGATGAAACCGTAATAAACCATGAACATATCGAACGGGCATACAATGAGTTTTACCGGCAATGTATTTCAGCCCAGCTAAAAATCAAGGATATATGATCATCGCCATTGCCTGGATAACGTTTGTGTTTGTGCTGCTGCAATTTCTTGTCGCACTGGCAAATATCATCTGGTATGAGCAGATGAAAGGAATGAGTACAGACAGGAGTGAAAAAGTCTCGGTTCTGATCCCGGCCCGCAATGAGGAAGCGAACATAGCCACCATCATCAAAGATGTGCTGGCACAGGATCACGAGCAGATCGAATTGATCGTTTTTGATGACCAGAGCGAAGACAGCACAGCAGCGATCGTAGGATCATACGCCGAAAAAGACAGGCGGGTGAAACTTATCCGGTCAACTTCCCTGCCCGAAGGTTGGATGGGAAAAAACCATGCCTGTCATACGCTCGCCGGGCAAGCATCGGGCAGGTATTTTCTGTTCCTCGATGCAGATGTCAGGATCAGCGGTGATATTATCGGGCAGTCCATAGCGCATGCATCGAAACACGATCTGGGCCTGATATCGATTTTCCCTGAGCAGCTCATGCCCGGTATCGGTGAACGAATGAGCGTTCCCATCATGAACTATATCCTGCTTACCTTGCTCCCGCTGATCCTTGTCAGAGCATCCGGGCGCCCCTCCCTTGCAGCCGCCAACGGCCAGTTCATGTTCTTTGAAGCGGAAACCTACCGCAGGCTGCAACCCCACCAGACCATGCGTACCAACAGGGTAGAAGATATAGCGATCGCAAGATATTATAAAGAGAAGGGGGAAACAATCTCCTGCCAGACAGGCGACGACAGGATCAGGTGCCGCATGTACAAAAATTATGCTGAAGCATTCAATGGCTTCAGTAAAAATGTGATCGATTTTTTCGGAGGATCTGCCTTTTTTGCCATCTTATTCTGGCTGATCACAAGCCTGGGAATGATCCTCGTCATTATTGGCATGTCACCGCTCATGATCCTGGCCTTCTTTGTGATATATTTGTCGGGCAGGATACTGGTGTCTTTGAGAAGTAAACAGAATGTATGCATGAACCTTATCTTCCTGCTGCCCCAGCAAATCTCCATGGGGGTATTCATCCTGAATGCTTTATTGCATTACAGGGGGAAAAAGCTGGAATGGAAAGGAAGGAAGGTCTAAGTATAAATCAGGATATAGAACCTAGATATGAAAAATACGGATAATAATGTAATCATAGTTGGGGCAGGGATGGGTGGCCTCGCCACCGCTCTGCGGCTTGCAAGCAGAGGCTACAAGGTCACGGTACTTGAGAAGAATGCACAATCCGGTGGCAGGCTGAACCAGATCAAAAAAGACGGTTTCACCTTTGATACAGGCCCCAGTTTTTTCAGTATGTCGTACGAGTTCGATGAACTGGCCGCTGACAGCAAGATCAAACCACCTTTTGAATTTGTGGAACTGGATCCCCTTTACGCCGTAAATTTCAGCGGAAATCCTAAAACTTATCTTTTATACAAGGATATCAGCAAGCTGGCAAGCCAGTTTTCAGAAGAAGAACCCGATTTCGAGGAGAAAATGAACCGGTACCTCGAGAAATGCGGGCGGCTGTTTCACGATACCATCGATATCGTCGTAAAACAGAATTTTGATTCCCTGGGCTCATACCTGAAGGCACTCATGCAGGTAAATCCCGAGCATTTGCCTGTACTGGTCAGAAAATTCAACAGGCAGGTTAACCGCTATTTCGATTCAAAGGAGGCCAGGCGAATCCTTTCCCTGGTTGCTTTTTTCCTGGGCCGTACGCCTTTCGACACACCGGCCATTTACACATTGCTTTCGTACACAGAATTCAAGCATGACGGGTATTATAACGTGAAGGGGGGAATGTACAGGATCGTGGAGGGCCTGGTGGACGAACTGAAGAAGATGAAGGTGGAGTTTTCCTATGATACTGAGATCCTCGGATACGAAAAGAAAGGGGATCAGCTCAGTGCCCTGATCGATCAGAGCGGCAAAAAATGGACGGCTGACATTTATGTGGTAAATGCAGATGCCGCTGTGTTTCGCGGTAATGTTTTGAACCGGAGGAAATTCACTCCCAAAAAACTCGACCGAAAGGAATGGACCATGGGATACCTCACGATCTACCTCGGCATTAAAGGTAAACTCCCCGGCGTGCACCACCATAACTATTTCCTGGGTGATAATTTTGACGAATACGCCAAGGACGTCTATAAAAATCCCGACACTTTGCAGAAGCCCTATTATTATGTGAATGTGCTCTCAAAGCACAATCCTGGCTGTGCTCCGGATGGTTGTGAAAGTGTTTTTATCGTTTGCCCGGTGCCCGACCTTCGCTACAAATCCGACTGGAGCGACCGTGATGCCATTGTAGACAGCATTATTGATGATCTTGGCAAGAGGATCGGACAGGATATCAGGCCCGATATTATCTCAAAAACAGTATATACCCCGGAAGACTGGCAGGAACAGTTCAACCTGCACAGGGGAAGTGGCCTGGGGCTGTCGCACAACCTGTGGCAGGTGGGTCCGCTACGGCCACGGAACTACGATGAGGAGTTCAGGAACCTGTTTTACGTGGGCGCATCCACTGCACCCGGAGCCGGTCTGCCCATGGCCGTGATCAGTTCAAAGCTGGTAACCGAAAGAGTCGAGACATTTTCAAAGCCTAATTCGTAACCTGTATGAAAAGGATACTCATTTTGATCCTCAGTATACTCATTTTTAGCGGCAGCCTTCTGCTGCTGGTTTATGGTTCCTGGTTGCTGGTTCATCCTCTTTTCTTTGCCAAAAACGTTCCTGTAGGGACCATCACGACATGGGCCATGATCATCTCCCTGCCGTGCATCATCTTTTATTCCATCAAAAGCTTTCATCCGCCTACGGATGATTTCATGAAAGTATTCCGCACTATCAACCTGATCATCATCTTTATCGCAGCATGCTGGGGGATCGTAAGTTATTTCCTGTCAGGGAACTGGTCGTTCAGTTTTAACGGCTTCGCCGATGGTTTTATCGGCAGCGACAGTGCCTATCTTATATTCCAGCAATTTACGATCTTCAGCCT